>JAUXWB010000239.1 GCA_030684475.1 Reyranella sp.
AGGGCACGGTGCACGATCCCTTCAAATGGACCGGCGCCAATGTCGACCTCACGATCTCCGGTCCCAACATGTCCGACATCTATCCGCTGCTCGGCATCCCGGGGCCGCCGCCACCGCCCTCCACCATCCCCGGCAAGCTCGCGCGCGAGCCCGGCCTGTGGAAGTTCGTCCAGTCGAAATGGCGCGTGGGCGAGAGCGACCTCACCGGCGAGGTGACGATCGACGAGCGCAAGAAGCCGGAGTTCCTGACGGCCAAGCTGGTGTCGCAGAAGCTCGTGTTCGAGGACCTGGCGCCATTGATCGGCGCGCCGCCGGCGCGCAAGACCAACGTCTCGGCCAAGCAGGCCCAGACCCAGCAGCAGCTCGAGGCCACCGGCGATCTCTTCCCCAACGTGCCGCTCAGGATCGAGAAGCTGCGCGCCATGAACATGGACGTGACGCTCGATGCCAAGCGCGTGGTGGCGCCGCCCTGGCTGCCGGTGCAGGCGCTCGCCTTCCGGGTCGTGATCCTGAACGGCGTGGCGACGGTCAAGCCGCTCAGCATGTCGGTGCTGGGCGGCGGCACGATCGCGGGCGAACTCGCCCTGGATGCGCGCGCCGACACGCCGGCCGTGCGGGCCAACCTCAAGGCCGGCGACATCGAGATGAAGAACTTCTTCCGCCAATCGCCCTATTTCGACGCGACCCAGGGCAAGATCCAGGGCCGCCTGGCGCTGGCCGGCAGGGGCCGGTCGCTGGCCCAGGTCATGAGCACGGCCGACGGCCATCTGGCGGTGGCGCTGGGCGGCGGTTCGGTCAGCAGCCTGATGGTGAGCCTGGCCGGCCTGCAGATCTTCGACGCGCTCATCCTCTATGTCACCGGCGACAACCGCATCCCGATCAAGTGCGCCGTCAGCCGGCTGAATTTCCAGCGCGGCAACGTCGCCTTCGAGCGCACCCTGCTCGACACGCAGAAGTCCGTCCTCTACGTCCAGGGCCAGGCCTCGCTGCAGAACCAGGTCGTCAAGGCGGAGGTCAACGCCCATCGCAAGGGCTTCGACCTGCTCGACCTGCACGGCGCGGTCAGGGTCGAGGGCAAGCTGCGCAACCCGCGGATCGGGCTCGGCCGCGTCTTCCCGCTGCCCACGCCGGTGTTCGGCACGGCCAAGGACGTTCCCTGCCCCGACCTCACCCGGCAGCTCCTCGCCGCGCCCTGAGGCCGTTCAGACCTTTTAGAGCGGGATGACATGAGTCTATCTCACGAATAGACCTCAAGCTGAGGAGGCTGCGAAGCAGCCGTCTCGAAACATGGCTGCAGACAAGGCGCTCGTTCCCACCCTTCGAGACGCGGTCCTGTGGACCGCTCCTCAGGGCGAGGTGGTGATTGATCTCAACCTAAACTCATCCTGCTCTAGGCAGCCTTCACGCGGACCGGGAGCTTCCAGCCGGGCCGCACGAAGTGGCAGGTGTAGCCGTTGGGGATGCGTTCCAGGTAGTCCTGATGCTCGGGCTCGGCTTCCCAGAAGTCAGAGGCGGGCACGACTTCGGTCACGGCCTTGCCGGGCCACAGGCCGGAGGCGTCGACATCGGCGATCGTATCGAGGGCGACGCGGCGCTGCTCTTCGGTGGTGGTGAAGATCGCCGAGCGATAGCTGGTGCCGCGGTCGTTGCCCTGGCGGTTCAGGGTCGAGGGATCGTGGATCTG
>JAUXWB010000250.1 GCA_030684475.1 Reyranella sp.
TTCGGGCACGCGCAACGAGAAGAAGCCGAGCTCGCCCATCTCGCGCAGGGTCTCGCGCGGCACGAAGCCCGCCTCCTCGCATTACGGCCCGTGCGGACGCACCCGCTCGTTGACGAAGCGGCGAAGCTGGGCGCGGATGAGGTCGTGGTCTTCGCTGAAGATGGGATGTGCCATGGCGGCGGGATGCTACACTCGCGCGCCATGTCGCGCGACAAACGCCTGCAAGACCGCTCGATCTACCCGCACTGGTGCACCGACACGGTGCGCTTCTCCGACCAGGACGCGGCCGGCCACGTCAACAACGTGGCGCTCTGCGCCTATCTCGAGACCGCCCGCCTGACGTTCATCAGGGACCTGGGAATGATGTCGCGCGGCGAGGACGGCGTGCGCGGCATCTCGGCCGGCATGAATGTGAGCTTCCTGGCCGAATCCCATTGGCCGGGCCAGGTCGAGCTCGGGACCGGGGTGATCAGCATCGGTACCAGTTCGATCACCGTCGGATCGGCGGCCTTCAAGGACGACGCCTGCATCGTCGCGGCCGAAATGACCGTGGTCCGGCTCAAGGGCAAGACACCCCACCCGATCGACCCGGAACTGAGGGCGGCCCTGGAAAAATACCGTCTGAAGGGCTTTTAGACCGCTTGACCCCGGTAGGGCCTATCCCTATCTTTGCGTCTGCGAGTAAGTTGCATCTGCGCGGAAGCGGGCCAAACGTCCATGTATCTCTGCATCTGTCGGGCCATTCGGGAACGTGATGTCGACGCCGCCGTCCGGGCCGGCGCCCGCAAGCCGTCCGACGTGTTCCGGGCCTGCGGCAAGAGCCCGCAATGCGGCAGCTGCGCCTGCGACCTGCGCGAACGCATCGCCCATACCGTCCGTGAAGAGGCCAGCCAGCCCGTGTTGATGGCGGCCGACTAGCTCGAGGCTTCGCCTTCGCCAATCTGGGTCTGCAGGTAGTTCTGCAAGCCGACCTTCTCCAGCAGACCGATCTCCGTTTCGAGAAAATCGATGTGCTCCTCGGCATCCTCGAGGATGTCGACCACGATCTCGCGACTGACGAAATCCTTCGCCGTCTCGCAATGCGCCACCGCCGCCACCAGGGCAGTGCGCGCTGCGTTCTCGAGCTTGAGGTCGGCGGCGAGGCATTCGGGAACGTCCTCGCCGACCGCGAGCTTGCCGAGGTCCTGAAGGTTGGGCAGCCCGTCCAGAATCAGGATGCGCTTGATCAGCTTGTCGGCGTGCTTCATCTCGCCGATCGATTCCTCGTAGATCTTCTTGCCCAGTCGTTCGAAGCCCCAGTGATTCATCATCCGGGCGTGCAGGAAGTACTGGTTGATGGCCGTCAGCTCGTTCTTCAGGAGCTTGTTCAGTTCGGCGATGATCTGCGGGTTGCCCTTCATGGCGAACCTCCTGGGCAATGGGTGTTTCATAGAGATACTCTCAGAAACATCTGACGCAACCACAGAGTGCGCGACTGAGAACCGTTCGCTGAGATATGTGTGCGTGCGCGTTCCAACGGTGAAACCGCGACGCAACAAAAGCCTCACTCCCTCGTTTCATAGTGTCGGCGAACGTCAACACTAGGAGTACCGATCATGCCATTGGACAAAGCCAAGGCCCCCTTCACTCTCCCGAAGCTGCCTTACGTCGAGGATGCACTGGCACCGGTGATCTCGGCCAAGACCATTTCCTTCCACTACGGCAAACACCACGCGACCTACGTCAAAACGCTAAACGAGTTGATCGCGGGGACGGCCTACGAGGGCCTGTCGCTGAACCAGATCGTGGTGCACGCCGCCAAGGACAAGAACGCGGCGGCCAAGAAGATCTTCAATAACGCCGCCCAGGCGTGGAATCACGATTTCTACTGGCACAGCATGACGCCGAAGGGCGGGGCGCCCGCGGGCAAGATCAAGGACGCGCTGGAAAAGAGCTTCGGCGATCTCGCGACCTTCAAGAAGACCTTCAGCCAAACCGCGGTCGGCCAGTTCGGCAGCGGCTGGGCCTGGCTGGTCAAGGACACGGACGGCGCACTCAAGATCGAGGCGACGTCCAACGCCGACACACCCATTGCCCACGGCGGCACGCCGCTCCTGGTCGCCGACGTCTGGGAGCACGCCTACTACCTCGACTACCAGAACCGCCGGCCCGACCACATCGCGGCGTGGCTGGACAAGCTCGTCAATTGGTCGTTCGCCGAAGAGAATCTCGGCTAGTAGCGGAAGGTCAGGTTCACCGAGCCGAACTGCGTGAAGCGGTCCTGCTGGTAGAATTCGGGCGTGCGCAGCACCTGCGTGTAGGTGAAGCGCACGCCGCCATAGAGAAGGGCGAAGCCGACCTGGGCCTCTCCGACGAAGAGACGATGGCCCACGCTCAGGCTGTTGCCGTCGGTGTTGCCGTCGAGAAAGATGTTACGTGCAACCGCCTGGCCGTCGATGCCGGCGAAAAGATACCAGCCGAAGCTGCCATCGCCGATGAAGGCCTCCGAGCCGGGCAAGGCCGGCCGGGCACGCGTCGGGCCAAAGTCGTCGCGCAGGTTCTTGCCGATGCGCGCCGTGCCGCCCGCGCTGGCGTAGGTTGCGACATTGCCCAGCGCCGCGCCGATGCGCGGGATGAAGTCGACTTCCAGCTTGGGATCCTCGATCAGGACCGACCGGCCGGTGCGCCACCGTCGCTCGAAGGCGATTCCAATGGTCGGTTCGTTGTGCAGCTGGTTTGCCCAGCCGTAGGTCGGCGCGACACCGATCAGGGTGTGCCAGTTGTTCTGCACGAAATCGCCGCCGGCCGCCGGGCCGATCACGCCGAGGTCGAGCTGGAGGGTGTCGAGCCTCATCGGCTCGTCCCGGCCGGTCTTCTCGTCGGCGCGCTTGTAGGTGTACTGCAGCGCAAAGCTTCCGTAGAGCCATGCGGCATAGGGCCGATCATTGTAGATCGGCTGGGTGATCCAGGTATCCGCTGGCGTATAGATGTTCTGGCCGAACGAGATGGCGACGCGACGGATCACCGAAGCTGGCGGCGCCTCGCCAAAGAATGTCGGCACGGTGGTTGCCGCCACGATGCCGGGCGGCAGCTCGGTCAGCGCCGGCGACAGCCAGCCGATCCGAAGGCCACTGGTGTAGTCGCGATCGGTCCGGGCGAGGCGGTTGAAGACGTCGTTTTCGACCTGGAAGGTATAGATGCTGCGCTGTTCGTCTTCGGTTGCGGAGACGCGCGGCGGCGGCGTCTGCGGCGGCGCCTGGGCGCAGAGCAAGGACGTGGTCGAGAGAATTGCAGCCGTTGCCAAGGCGACGGTCTTGGCGACTGTGGCTTTCATGCGGTAGCAACGCCCTGAAAGCGCTGAGGTTGCGCGTCACCTCACATTGGCTGGCGCCGCCGAATGCCAGAGTTGCGCCCGCCAGCGCACGGCGATCAGCAGGGTGAATCCGATCCCCAGCAGGCTGTAGAGCGAACCGGTCGCGGCGAAGCCGGCGTGCTCGACCAGCGGCCCAGACAGCAGCAGCCCGACCGGCAGGCCGTAGACCGCGAGCATGCGCACGCCCATCACGCGACCACGGAAGGCGGGCTCGGTGACGCGCAGGAGGATGACTGCCATCGGCACCATGCAGAAGCTTTGTACAAAGCCTGCCGCGAACAGGATCGCCTCGCCCAGCAAAGCCTCCTCCACCCAGGAGAAGGCCAGATTGAAGGCAAACCAAGCGAGCGTGCAGGCGATCATGGTCCGGGCCGGCCGGATCCGAGAGCCATGCGTGGACACCACGATCGAGCCCAGCAAGGCGCCGCCCGCGAAGCTCGCGATCAGCCATCCCAGCCCGGTCTGGCCGAGTCCATAGATGTCTCGGGCGACATAGGCGAGGAGCGAGCCCACCAACGGGTAGGCCGCGAAGTTCACGAGGAAGGCCAGCAGCATCACCGCGCGCACGATGGGCGTCGACCAGACATAGGCGAACCCTTCCTTGAGCAACAACATCGGCGAGCCGTGCATCGTGGCCTCGCCGAGCACCCTCAAACGCTTGATGCCGACACCGAACGTGAGCGCGAGGCTCGTGGCGTACACGGCGCACACCGCGACATAGGCGAGGCCCGACCCGAGGGCGGCCACCAGCGCCGCGCCTGAGAGGGCACCGACGACGCGCGCCGAATCGGCCGTGGTGCGCGACACGCCCATCGCCCGCATCAGGTAATCGGCCGGCATGGTCTCGCCGACCAGCAGGTTGCGCAGCGTGATGTCGGAGGGACGCACCAGTCCGATCACCGTGGCGAGCACGAAAACCGGCTCCGGTGCGGCGAGGCCGGCCAGGAAAAGCGCCATCAGCGCCATTGCGACCACGACGTAGGTGGCCCGCATCAGGCAGAGCAGGTTGCGATTGCCGAAGCGGTCGCCCGCCATGCCGAAAAGCGGTGAAATCAGCGTGCCCAGGAATTGCAGCGATCCGAACACCGCCAACGCCAGAACCGACTCGGTCGCGACCAGCACGAACCAGCCCAGGATCACGGCTTCCATCTCGAAGGCCCAGGACGCAAGCAGGTCGGCCGGCCACTGGAACCGGAAGCTCCTGATGCGAAACGGGGCCAGTGCGGGCGTTCGCGCGATGAAACTCACGTCTTGGTCGTTCCCCTCCCCCATCCGGCGTCTTGTGATGCGCCTGCGGGGACAGGCAGCCTGCCCGCTCAAGGCAGGAGCGGCAATGAACTCCTGTTCATAGCGCTCCCCAACTAAAGGCGGGGCTCAGTCGTGGAATTCCCTACAATTGATAGCCTTTTTGACATCGCCGTATTGTGAATATACCTCTCCCGCACTTGCGTTGCTGGGCGGCTCAGAGCAGTGTGGGTCAGGAATGCCTTCTGGCGGTGGAAAGAGAAAATTGGGACCGCACGCGGGTTTATGGTGTTGGAGAAATCCGTGATGGCCAGTGCGGCAAAGCGAACGAACTTCCACTTGGTGCTGATCAAGCCGACGCATTATGACGACGATGGCTATCCTATCACTTGGCTGCGGTCGCACATTCCGTCCAATACGTTGGCCGCCCTCTACGGCTTGGGTGCGGATTGCCGGCAGCGCGAGGTGCTGGGCCAGGATGTGGATATCCTCATCAAGCCGTTCGACGAGACCAACCAGAGGGTGCGCCCCGACCGCATCATCGCCGACATTCGCCGCACCGGCGGCAAGGCGCTGATTTGCCTGGTCGGCGTCCAGTCCAACCAGTTTCCCCACGCCGTCGACCTGGCGCGCCACTTCCTCAAGGCCGGCCTGCAGGTCGCCATGGGCGGCTTCCATGCCGCGGGCTGCCTGTCGATGCTGCCGGTCGTGCCGCCCGAGATCCAGGCGGCCATGGACATGGGCATCTCGATCTATGCCGGCGAGGCCGAGGAAAGCCGCCTCGACGAGGTACTGCTCGACGCCTGGCACGAAAGGCTGAAGCCGCTCTACAACTACATGGACGACCTGCCGGGCATCGAGGGCGCGCCGACGCCGCATCTGCAGCCGGCGGCACTCGCCCGCAACGAGGGCCGCAAGTCGAGCTTCGATCTCGGCCGCGGTTGCCCGTTCCAGTGCTCGTTCTGCACCATCATCAACGTGCAGGGACGCAAGAGTCGCTTCCGCAGTACTGACGACCTCGAAGCGATTATCCGTGAGAATCACAAACAGGGCATCACGTCGTTCTTCATCACCGACGACAACATGGCCCGCAACAAACACTGGGAAGAATTCTTCGACCGGTTGATCGAGCTCAAGGAGAACGAAGGCATCGAGGTGTCGCTGATCATCCAGGTCGACACCCAGTGCCATCGCATCCCGAACTTCATCAACAAGGCTCGTTGGGCCGGCGTCTACCGCGTGTTCATCGGCCTCGAAAACGTCAACCCGGACAATCTGCTGGCCGCCAAGAAGCGCCAGAACAAGATCACCGAATACCGCAAGATGCTGCAGGCCTGGCACATCAGCGGCGCCTCGACCTGGGCTGGCTACATTCTCGGCTTCCCAGGTGACACGCGCGAATCAATCCTGCGCGACCTTGAGATCATCAAGAAGGAACTGCCGCTCGACATCCTCGAGTTCGTCATGTTGACGCCTCTGCCGGGCTCGGAAGACCACCAGACGCTGTGGAAGCAGGGCGTGTGGATGGACCCCGATCTCAACAAGTACGACCTCAATCATCGCGTCGTCCATCATCCCAAGATGAGCGACGCCGAGTACGAACAGACCTATCGCGACGCCTGGCGCATCTATTACACGCCCGAGCACATCGAGACGGTGGCGCGCCGCCACGGCTCCATCCCCGGGCGCAACCCGGCCGAGCCGGCCCAGTTCATGACCATGTTCAAGATCATGTTCGAGGCCGAGAACATCCATCCGCTGGAAGGCGGTATCGTGCGCCTGAAGTACCGCCGCGACCGGCGCTACGGCATGCCGATCGAGCCGATCGGCGTGTTCCACTGGAAGCTGGCACTCGAGACCGTCCGGAAGCTCAAGATCTACGGGCGCCTCGCCTGGCAGGGCTGGCGCATCGGCCAGAAGGTCAGGTTCGATCCCAAGCGCCACGAGTACACCGATCTGGCGCTGGAGCCCGTGGGTGACGACGAGATGGACAAGCTCTCGTTGTTCGCCGACACCGCCGGCGGCGGAGCGGCCGTCACCAAGAAGCGCGGCGAGGACCTCGCCCGCGCCAAGGTCGCCGCAGCCCACAACCAGCAGCGTCTCGAAGCGGCAGAATAGAGCCCGCCGCGCCGGCGCCTCGTCAGTGCAGCGTCGGCGGCTTTACCTCGTTCAGGCCGTCGGCGGCCGTCGCGGAGATGGTGGTTCGCACCATCGAACGCTCCTTCGCATAGTCCCACGGCCGGCCGCGATGGAGCATGGCGCGGTTGTCCCACATCACGGCATCGCCCGTGCGCCACTTGTGGGTGTAGACGAACTCGCGCCGCGTCGCCTCGTCGAGCAGTTGCGCCAGCATCTGGCGCGCGTCACGGTCGTCCATGCCGTCGATCGCATAGGCGTGGCTCGCGACATAGAGCGCGCGTCGGCTGTTGGCCGGATTGCGCCAGTTGAGCCGCCAGCGCACCGGCGGCAGCGCCTTGCGCTCCTCGGCATTGGCCAGGTCGGGATGGATCTGGTCGCGGCTGTTGGCGTAGGAATGGGTCGCCACTGCATCCTTCAGGCGGGCCTGTAGGTCGGCGGGCAGACGCTCCCAGGCAAGCCGCGTCGAAGTGAACTCGGTGTCGCCGTCCTCGCCCGGCAGCACCCGCGCGGTCAGCACCGAAGCCAGGGCCGGCGTCTTCTTGAACGACGAGTCCGTGTGCCAGAGCGCATTGGCCTTGGCGACCAGCACCTGGCGGTCGGTCGGCGGCACGATCTCGCCGTTCTGCCCGACGTTGGTCAGTCGCGAATAGAAGCTGTTGGCGCCCAGCGACGCCACCTTGGTGAGTTCGAGCGGCCCGAAGGCCCGGCTGAAGGCCACCTGGACGTCATCGGCGATCGGCTGGTCGCGGAACACCAGCAGCGAGTGGGTCTCGAACGCCTCGCGCACGGCCTTGTAGGCGTCGGCATCGGTGGCGACGTCGAGCAGGGTGACACCCTTCACTTCGACGCCGAATCCCGGCCCCAGTGGAACCAGCTCCATCGCGTTCCTCCTCGCGGTTCTTTTATGGCAGGGATTTTATCGCATGGCCGCATCCTGCGGCTATAGTGCGATTCTTGCATTCGAGGCATTGCTGCATCCCGATGGCCGTCTCCTCCCGTCCGCCGCTTCTGGCTTTCGTCTCCGCCACGACACCCACCGCGCGGGCCGCCCGCATCCGGCTGGAGAAGCGCTATGGCGCGGTGAAACCCGCCCAGGCCGACTTCATCGTGGCGCTGGGCGGCGACGGGCTGATGCTGCAGACCTTGCATCGCAACATCCGGCGCCGGATACCGATCTACGGCATGAACCTCGGCACCATCGGGTTCCTCCTCAACACCTACAAGGAGACCGGCCTTCTGCAGCGCCTGAAGCGGGCCCGGAAAGTGACGCTCACGCCGCTGCGCATGATCGCCACCAATACCCGCGGCCGGACCTTCGAGGTGATGGCGATCAACGAGGTATCGCTGCTGCGCTCCAGCCGGCAGACCGCCCGCATCGCCGTGGCGGTCGACGGCAAGAAGCGGCTGGCCGAGCTCTCCTGTGACGGCGCCCTCGTGGCTACGCCGGCCGGCTCCACCGCCTACAACCTCTCCGCCCACGGCCCGATCCTGCCGCTGGGCGCGGGCCTGCTGGCGCTGACGCCGATCAACGCCTTCCGGCCCCGGCGCTGGCGCGGCGCTCTCCTTCCGCGCGCCTCGAAGGTCGAGCTCACGATCCTCGACCCGCGCAAGCGGCCGGTGGCGGCGGCGGCCGATTCGGTCGAGATCGCCAACGTGGCGAAGGTGACGGTGACCGAGGCCACCGACATCGAGCTCACGCTGCTGTTCGACCCCGAGCACGACCTCGAGGAGCGCATCCTCAAGGAGCAGTTCGCGCCTTGAGCGGCAAGGACGTCCCCTTCAAGCCCGAGAAGAAGAGGATCATCGGTCACGACGGTTGGGGCCCATTGGCACTGGCCCTCGCAATCGGCACTGCCGGCGGCTTCGCGTTCGACTGGCTCCGCATGCCGCTCGCCTGGATGCTGGGCGCCTGCGTGTTCTGCACGGTCGCCGCCTTCTTCGGTCTGCGCATCGGCATGAAGGTGCGCCTTCGCCAGGGCATGATCATCGTGCTGGGCGTGCTGCTCGGTTCGGGCTTCACGCCCGACCTCGTGCAGCGACTCGGCGAATGGGCCGTGAGTCTCTGCGTGCTGACCGGCATGACCATGACCGGGGCCGCACTCTGCTTCGTCTGGCTGCGCGTCTTCACGGGCTGGGACCGCGTCACCTGCTACTTTGCCTCCATGCCGGGCGGGCTGAACGACATGACCATCCTGGGCGGCGCGCTGGGTGGCGACGAGCGCGCCATTGCGCTCGCCCACGCGCTTAGAATCCTCACTGTCGTGCTCACCATCCCGATCTGGTACCGACTGGTCAGCGGCGCCCAGACCAGCGTGCTCGCCATGGTGCACGGCCCTACGAGCAACGACTGGAAGGACTATGCCATCCTGATCGCCTGCGGCGTCGTGGGCGCCGCCGTCGGCCGCCTGTTGCGCCTGCCCGCGAGCTTCATGATGGGGCCGATGATCGCCAGCGCCATCGTCCATCTTGGTGGCTTCACCAACTCCCAACCGCCTGGCGTGCTGGTCGCCGCCGCCCAGGTGGTGGTCGGCACCGCCATCGGCTGCCGCTTCGTGGGCGCGAACTTCGACAGGCTGCACAAGGAGATAGCGGCCTCGATCGGAGCCGCCATCCTGCTGATCGGCTGCGCCGTCGTCTTCGCCAAGATCACCGTGGCGCTCACCGGCCTCAACCTCGACGCCACCGTACTGAGCTACGCACCCGGCGGCTTTGCCGAAATGAGCCTGATCGGGTTGGCGCTCGGCATCGAGATCGCGATGGTGGCGACCCACCATCTCTTCCGGCTGTTCCTGATCATCCTCACCGGCCCGCTGGTCTTCCGCACCTTTCTCGGCCGCGCGCCCTAGTGCCCGCTCCGGGTTTGCCCGTCGTCCCAGCCGAAGCCAGCTCCCCGCACGCCGGGGAGCCGTTGTCCTGACCGCGTGTCACACCCCGCCTGTCCCACCAAGTTGTGACAAATGTTGTGACACGCACACGCCCGGAGTCCGGGCCGAGCCCGGAATCACGGGCTTTTTACGACGTCGTTTCTTCTTCGCGTGTCACAGCCCGGCGCACCCTGTGACAGGTAGCGCGATGCGTCCGTTCCGACCTTATTCGG
>JAUXWB010000252.1 GCA_030684475.1 Reyranella sp.
GGAAGGCAACGCCACCGACGCCAACAAGCAGTGCATCATCGACTCCTCCGGCGAGGAGATCGTCTACACCAACCTCTTCACCGGCGTGCACGGCAACTACCTGAAGCGCAGCGTCGCGGCGGCCGGCCTCGACCCCGACGCGCTGCCGGAAGCCGACAAGAGCAAGATGAACTTCGGCTCGGGCGGCAACTCCAAGGCCAAGGCGTGGCGCGACATCTGGGGTGCGGGCCAGGGCGTCGGCCAGATCTTCGACGCCCCGCCAGCGGCCGAGATCGTGGCCCGGCTGAAAGCCGAGTACGAAGCAGCGCGTGCCGCCCTGTTCGCCGGCGAGACGGTGCCGACGCAGCTCAAGCAGGCTGCGGAATAACGCCGCTTTGCCAAGCCGACGGGCGGGCTGCTAGGGAAGCGGCCACATGATCCGTAGCCTGTACGACTGGGTGATCCGCCTCGCGGCTCACCCTCGCGCCATCCCCGCTCTGGGCGTGGTCTCCTTCCTGGAAAGCTCGTTCTTTCCCATCCCGCCCGACGTGATGCTGATCCCGATGGTGCTGGCCAATCGTGCCAAGGCCTTCCGGATCGCGCTGGTCTGCACCGTCTGCTCCGTGCTGGGCGGCCTGCTGGGCTACGCCATCGGCTACTATTTCTTCGAGACGATCGGCGAATGGGTCGTCCGGACCTATGGTATGCAGGCCGCGCTCGAGAAGTTCCGTATCGGCTTCCAGGAATGGGGCATCTGGATCATCCTGATCAAGGGCCTGACCCCCATTCCCTACAAGCTGGTGACCATCGCCTCGGGTGCGGCGCACTTCGACCTGTTCACATTCGTGTGGGCATCCATCGTGACGCGGGGCCTGCGATTCTTTCTGGTGGCGACCCTGCTGTGGAAATTCGGCGAGCCGATCCGCACGTTCATCGAGAAGCGCCTGACACTGCTCACCTGGCTGTTCCTGATCGCGCTGGTCGGCGGCTTCGTCGCCTTCCGCTACCTCTTCTGAGGCGCGCCATGTCGAGGAGCCTTGCGGGAAAGTGCTTCTGCGGTGCCGTCCAGTACGCCGTGGCGGACGAATTCGTCTACGCCATGAACTGCCATTGCTCAGCATGCCGGCGCACGACCGGGTCGGCCTTCAAGCCGATGGCCGGCATCGAGCGCGACAAGCTGGCTGTCACCGAGGGCCAGGACAAGCTCCTGATCCATGGCCACGAGCGCTGCAACAATACGCACTGCAGGCTGTGCGGCTCGCTGCTCTATTCGGTGGTGCGCGACGGCGCCTGGGTCCACGTCGCCATGGGCACCCTGATCGACACCCCCGCCATCCGCCCAACCCACCACATCTTCGTCGGTTCCAAGGCACCGTGGTTCACCATTACCGACGACCTGCCGCGATACGAAGAGTTCGCACCCTGAGACATTGCGCCCTGCTTGTGCCACAGAGCCTGAGCTAGAATGAGAGCATGAGCGCCGCCGTTCTCCCCGTCCCCAGCAAGCTCGGCCTGCTGGCAGCACTTGGCAGCGGCGCGCTGCTGGGCGGCGCACTGTACTTCCAATACGTCGTGGGGCTGGCGCCCTGCGAGATGTGCCACTGGCAGCGCTGGCCGCACATCGTCGCCATCGTGGCCGGCCTGCTGGCGCTCGCCTCCTTCGCGGCGCCACGGCTCGCTTTGGTGCTCGTGCTGATCGCGACGACGGCGCTGATCGTGACCTCGGCGATCGGCGTTTTTCATGCCGGCGTCGAATACCGCTGGTGGCAGGGACCACAGGCCTGCTCGGGCAACATCCCGCGCGGCCTGTCGGCGGAGCAGCTTAAGAAATACCTGTTTGGCGCCAGGATGGTGCGCTGCGACGAGACCGTGTGGTCGCTGTGGGGCATCTCCATGGCCGGCTGGAACGCGCTCCTGTCCGCGGTACTCGCCTTCGTCCTCGCCTCGGGCGTGGCGAAATGGGCCCGGGTGCGCCGATGAAGACCGCCGAGAACCGCAATCCCGGCGACCCCGACGCCCGCGCCTTCGTGGAGCGAACGATTCGCGTCAACCAAGCGGGTGAGTTCGGCGCCGTGCGGATCTACGAGGGCCAGCTCGCCGTGCTCCGCTGGACCGGCCGCGCCCATGGCGAGGCCAGTCGCAAGATTGCCGCCATGGCGCGTGCCGAACGCCGTCACAACAAGGAGTTCGACCGCCTGCTGGTGGCGCGCCGGGTGCGGCCGACGATCCTGTCGCCGCTGTGGAGTGTGGCGGGCTTCGCGCTGGGCGCGGCAACGGCACTGATCGGCGACAGGACGGCGATGGCCTGCACGGTGGCGGTCGAGGAGACCATCGACGAGCACTATGCCGGCCAAGCGGCGGCGCTGGGCGACGACGAGGCCGAGCTGCGCACCACGATCGAGACCTTCCGCGCCGAAGAGGTCGAGCACAGGGACGAGGCGCTGGCCGCGGGCGCCGAACAGGCACCGGCCTACGGGCCGCTGACGATGGCTATCAAAGCAGGCTCGCGACTGGCCATCTGGCTGTCGACGCGCGTATGAACGCGCTAACCCTGATCCAGTTCGCTGTCCCAGTACAGGAAGTCGCGCCAGCTCTCGTGCAGATAGCCGGGCGGGAAGGCGCGACCGTTTTCCTGCAACATCTGCGTCGTCGGCTCGGCCGGTGCGCGCTGCAGGCGCATGGCGCTTTCGTATAGCAGGCGATTGCCCTTGAACAGGTTGCAGGGGCTGCAGGCGGTGACGACGTTGCTCCAGCTCGTTCGCCCGCCGCGCGATTTCGGCACGACGTGATCGAACGTCAGGTCGTTGGTCGCGAAGTCGCCACCGCAATACTGGCAATGGAAGCGGTCGCGCAGGAAGACGTTGAACCGGGTGAATGCCGGCCGGCGGGCCGCCGGCACGTATTCCTTGAGCGCGATGACGCTGGGCAGCCGCATCTCGAAGGATGGGCTGTGGATCTTGCGTTCGTACTCGGAGATTACGCTCACCCGGTCAAGGAACACCGCCTTGACGGCGTCCTGCCACGACCAGATGGACAGCGGAAAATACGAAAGGGGCCGAAAATCGGCGTTGAGCACCAGCGCATGGCAGGACTCAAGGCCCGGCGTCACGGCTAGCCCCGCCGCCGTTGGGAGGGACTACTCGGGAAGTCGATCCGGTCCAACATGGCGCGCATTGTGGCCAAGGATTCCCGGAAACACAATATGTCGAACAGGTCCCCGCCATCGGGCATACTGTCGCCACCAAGACATGGCACGGTCACTGGGCAAGGCGGCTCAACGGACATCAAAATGAAACACTCGAAAGCCATCGCTGCGGTCGTCCTTCTGCTGGCGGCCGGCGGTGGCGCCTATTGGTACTTCCGGGCGGGTCCGGGTGCTGGAACGAACCTGACGGTGGGAGGCCTCAACCTCGCGCCTTCGGGCGCGGCTGCGCCGGCGGCTGCCGCCAGTGCGCCGCGCTCCGGACCGCCAGTGGCACATGTCGAGGCGACGAAGCCCAGGGTCGGCCAGAGCCGCGAGACCGTTACCGCGGTCGGCACTTTCCGCTCCAACGAGTCGGTGGTGCTGCGGCCGGAGGTCGCCAGTCGCGTGAAGTCGATCAATTTCGAGGAAGGCAAGAAGGTCAAGCGCGGCCAGGTCCTGGTCCAGCTCGACGCCGCCATGGAGGACGCCACGGTCGCGCAGGCCGAGGCGGCCTACCAGCTCTCCAAGGCCAACAACGACCGCCAGAAGGTGCTGGGGGCGCGCCAGATCGCGACCGAGCGCAGCGTCGACGAGGCGCATGCCGCGCTCAAGCGCGACGAGGCGGCCCTGCAGCTCGCCCGCGCCCGGCTCGAGAAGTTCACCCTGGTCGCGCCGTGGGACGGCATCGTCGGCCTGCGCAAGGTGAGCGTGGGCGCCTACATCAACGTCGGCCAGGAGATCGTCAATATCGAGCAGATCGACCCGCTCAAGGTCGACTTCCGCGTGCCCGAGAACTTCCTGGCGTCGGTGCGCGTCGGCCAGGAGATCGCCGTCACCGCCGACGCCTTCCCCGGCCGGAGCTTCCCGGGCAAGGTCTTCGCGATCGACCCGCTGGTCGACGAGCAGGGCCGCGCCGTCGTGGTCCGCGCGCTGATCAACAATTCCGACGAGTTGATGCGGCCGGGTGTGTTCGCCCGCGTGACCTTGACGCTTAACATCCGCGACAATGCGTTGTTCCTGCCCGAGCAGGCGCTGATGCCGGTGGGTGAACGGCACAGCGTTTTCAAGGTCGTCGACGGCAAGGTGCTGCTGGCCAACGTCGAGATCGGCCGTCGCCAGAACGGTGAGGTCGAAGTCACCAAGGGCTTGTCGCCCGACGACCTGGTGGTGAGCGCCGGGCAGATCAAGCTGCGCAACGGCGCGCCGGTGCGGGTCGTGCCGAAGGACTTCCAGCCCGGCGGCCGGGTAAGCCCGACACCGGCCGGAAAGTAGACCGATGACCCTGCCCGAACTTTCGATCCGCCGGCCGGTCCTTGCCACGGTGATGAGTCTGGCGATCGTGCTGATCGGGCTGGTGAGCTACCAGCGCCTCGCCGTCCGCGAATATCCCAGGATCGACGAACCGCAGGTGACGGTCGAAACCACCTATCGCGGCGCCTCGGCCGACATCATCGAGAGCCGCGTCACTACCCCGCTCGAGGATTCGATCTCCGGCATCGAGGGTGTCGAACTGATCCAGTCGTTCAGCCGCGCCGAGAAAAGCCAGGTCACGGTCCGGTTCAACATCAGCCGAGACATCGACGATGCCGCATCGGACGTGCGCGACCGCGTCTCGCGTGTGCGCGCCCAGTTGCCGACCGAGATCGACGAGCCGGTCATCGCCAAGGTCGAAGCCGACGCCTTCCCGATCGTCTATCTCTCCTTCACCAGCCCGACGCTGACCGCGGTCGAGGTCACCGACGTCATCGACCGCGTGGTCAAGGACAGGCTGCAGACCATCGACGGCGTCTCGGCCATCCGTATCTTCGGAGAGCGCCGCTATGCCATGCGTATCTGGCTCGACAAGGCGCGGCTGGCCGCCTACCGGCTGACGGTGCAGGAGATCGAGGCGGCGCTGCGCCGCCAGAACGTCGAAATCCCCTCCGGCCGCATCGAGAGCGCTGACCGCGAGTTCACGGTCGTGTCGGAGACGGACCTGCGCACGTCGGCACAGTTCAACGAGATGATCCTGCGCGAGAACGACGGCTACCTCGTGCGCCTGAAGGACGTCGGACGCGCCGAACTCGATGCACAGGACGTGCGCGTCATCGCCCGCGTGAGCTTCGCGCCGAAGGACGGACGGCCAGCCGTGATCGGCGCCAGCTCGGTCAATGTCGGGCTGATCCGCACCTCGACCGCCAATCCGCTGGCGATCGTCGAGGAAGCCCGCCGCCGCCTCGCCCAGCTCGAGACCGAATTGGCGCCGCTCGGCGTGCGCGGCGACATCACCTACGACACCACCGTCTTCATCGAGCGCTCGATCGAGAACGTCTTCCGCACCATCGCCGAGGCCGTGATCCTCGTGGTGCTGGTGATTTTCCTCTTCCTGCGCTCGGTAAGGGCGACACTGATCCCACTGGTCACCATCCCGGTGTCGCTGATCGGCGCCTTCGCGCTGATGCTGCTGTTCGGCTTCTCGATCAACACCCTCAGCCTATTGGCCATGGTGCTGGCGATCGGGCTGGTGGTCGACGACGCCATCGTCGTGCTGGAAAACATCTCGCGCCACATCGAGGACGGCATGAAGCCGCTCGATGCGGCACTGCAGGGCTCGCGCGAGATCGCCTTCGCCGTCGTGGCAATGACCGTCACGCTGGCCGCGGTTTACGCCCCGATGGCCTTCCAGACTGGCCGGACCGGCAAGCTCTTCACCGAGTTTGCGCTGACGCTGGCCGGCGCCGTCGTCGTCTCGGGCTTCGTGGCGCTCACGCTCACGCCGATGATGTGCGCCAAGATGCTGCGCCACAATCCGAAGCCCGGACGGCTCTATCTCGCCGGCGAACGCGTGCTGGACGCCATGAGCGAGGGCTACCGTGCGCTGCTGCGTGCCGCGATGCGTGCCCGGGCCGTCGTGCTGCTGCTCTGCTTCGCGATTGCCGTGTTCGGTGGCTGGCTGTTCACCAAGCTGCCGTCGGAGCTGACTCCGATCGAGGATCGCGGCATCGTCATGAACATCCTGGTGGGGCCGGAGGGTGCCACGCCGGAGTACACGCTGCGCTACGCCCAGATGATGGAACAGATCTATATGGGCGAGGATCCGCAGACCGGCGAACGGCGGTTCCCCCATGTCGAGCGCGTGTTGGTGATCGTCGGCTTCCCCGACGTCACGCGCGGCCTCGCTTTCGTGCGCCTGAAGCCGTGGGAGGAACGCGACGTCAAGCAGCAGGAATACACAAATAAGGCGCGGCCGCTGGCCATGCAGATCCCCGGCGTGCTCGCCTTCCCGATCAATCCGCCGTCGCTTGGGCAGCGCTCGATCGACAAGCCGGTTCAATTCGTACTGCAGACGTCGCGGCCGTTTCAGGAACTGGATGCCGTTTCGACGCAGTTTCTCGAGCTGGTGCGCAACCACCCGCGGCTCAGCACCGGACTGACCAACATCGAGTCGGACCTCAAGCTCAACAAGCCCGAGATCAAGGTCAACATCGACCGCGAGAAGGCGGCCAACCTCGGTGTCGAGATCGACACGATCGGCCGTACCCTCGAGACCATGCTGGGCGGCCGCCAGGTCACGCGCTTCAAGAAGGATGGCAAGCAGTACGACGTGATCGTCCAGATCGAGGGATCGGAGCGCTCCCGGCCGCAGCACCTTTCCGAGATCTATGTGCGTGCCCGCTCGGGCCAGATGGTATCGCTCGCCTCGCTGGTGAGCCACGTCGAGCGGGTGGCGCCGCGAGAACTCAACCATTTCAACAAACTCAGGGCTGCCATCATCTCGGGCAACCTCAATCCTGGCTATGCGCTGGGCGACGCCCTGGCCGATATGCGCGAGATCGCCAAGCAGCTTCCGAGCCACGTCAGCATCGACTATGCCGGTGTCAGCCGCGAGTTCACGCAATCCTCGCGCGGGCTGTACGAGGTGTTCGCCATGGCGCTGCTCTTCATTTTCCTGGTGCTGGCCGCGCAGTTCGAGAGCTTCGCCGATCCTCTGATCATCATGCTAACCGTGCCCATCACCATGACCGGGGCGCTGCTGGCGCTGTGGCTCACGGGAAACACGCTGAATGTCTACAGCCAGATCGGCCTCGTCACGCTGGTCGGCCTGATCACCAAGCACGGCATCCTGATCGTCGAATTCGCCAACCAGCTCCAGGAGGCGGGCAAGAGCAAGGTCGAGGCGGTGCAGCAAGCTGCGGTCCTGCGCCTGCGGCCGATCCTGATGACCACTGGCGCCATGGTGCTGGGCGCCATCCCGCTCGCCCTGTCGACCGGCGCCGGCGGCGAGAGCCGGCAGGCGATCGGCTGGGTGATCGTGGGCGGCATGACGCTCGGCACCCTGCTCACGCTCTTCGTCGTGCCGGCCGCCTACTCCTATCTGGCCCGCAGCAGCCGAACGTCGCTCCATGCCGGCGAGGTCAATACGCCGCCGCCAGCCCCGACTTCCCCTCGCCCCGCCGAGTGATCATGGACACCGCCCACCTGTGACATCGCGGCCGAGGCTTTTTGCCGACGCCCCGGTGTCGGGAAAATCCTGTCGGAAAATTCAGGGCGTTGATCGGCAAGGCTTTTCGCCGGCCGTTTTCCGACACCCGCGTGTCGAAGAATGCGAACCG
>JAUXWB010000257.1 GCA_030684475.1 Reyranella sp.
CTCGGGAGAGTCGTTCACCAGCAGATCGAGCGAGCCTTCGTCGAGCATCGGCCGGTCGCGCACATCGAGCGTCGCCGTCACGACCCAGCGTTGGCCGTTGCGCCCCTTGATCGGGACCTTGCCGTTCTTGAAGCGGGCCTCGCAGGGGACGAGTCCGAGGCCCGCGAGATAGTCCATATTGAACCAGGTGGCGCCGTAGCGGGCGCGATGGCGCAGCCAGGCCTCGAAGATGGCCAGCTGGAAGCGCGTGAACTCCCACTTCACCACCAGCTCGCTGCGCGCCTGGGTGCTGGAAAGCCGCTGGCGCGGCGCGCCGGCCTCCATGTCGGTGCGGATCAGGCTCGGCATGTCCTCGATGCCGTAGCCTTCCATCGTCGGCAACGGCAGCGTCGCCGGCCAGGAGAGGTCGAGCGTCATCGGGGCACCTGCTTGACGCCCAGCGTCGCGGTGACCGCCTTGTAGAGCGGCCCCTGCGTGTTCACGAACTTCTGGGCGAGATGCTGCTCGGCCTTGTCGATGATGATGCTGAGCCTGGGCATGCCGTCGGCGCCGATGCCCTCCTCGGTGCGGACGTCGGCGCCGGCGTTGTTGACGACGGTGACCGCGACCGTGACGCTGCTGCCGCCGCCATTGCCGTTCCACGCGCGCTGCTCCTCCTCGGTCAGCACGCGCTCGCCGCGCTTGGCGATGATCGGCATCTCGTCGGCGCCCAGCACCACGCCGCCGCCGTGGAAGCGCGGCGCCCGGGCGAACAGCGCGGCCGGCAGGGTGCGCGGGTTGGTGCCGTCGCGCCCCACGATGCCGCCCTGGTGAAAGGCGGGAACGGTCGGGATGCCGCCGACCGCGACCGGCCCGCCTGAAATCCCCGGCACGCTGGTGCCGCCGCGCCACCAGTCGCCGAGCCACGAGCCGACATCGCCCAGCGCCGAGCTGGCGGCGTTGGCGAGCGGCCCGGTGATGGCCTGCCGCGTGGCGACGCGCGCGAGATCGGCCAGCACCGAGTTGGTGAAGCTGTTGAAGTTGAACGCGCCGGTGACGGCGAAGTTGGCGACGGCGTCCTCGGCCGCGCGCATGCCGGTGCGGATGCCGTCGGCCGCCTGGCGCCCGGCGTTCGACGCCTCGTCGGCATAGCGGCGAAGCCCGGCGATCATGCCCTCGGTGGCGTCGCGGCTGGCATCGAGGCGCCGCCCCTCGAATTCCCTGGAAGCCTCGTAGACCGTGCGCGCGCTCAGCAGCCCGGTCGCCTGCAGGTCGGCGAGGCGCGCCATGTTGGCTTCGAAGGCGGCGTCGGGATCGTACTGAACCTCGAACGCCTGCGCCTCGCGCCGGCGCTCGGCCTCGGCGTGGCGCCGGCTCAACGCCTCGTAGACCTCGATCTGCTTGTGCGCTGCGGCCGAGATTGCGGCCGAGCCGTCGGCTTCGACGGCCGCCCGGACCTTCGACGTGGCGATCGCCACCTGGTTGGCGCGTTCGGCCTCGCGCATCGCCGCGGCACCCTGGCCTTCGGCCGCGACCAGGCGCTCCAGCGCCTCGGTCTGCTCGCGGTAGGCCAGCGTCGCGCGGTCGAATTCCTTCAGGGCGCCGGCGGTCCCGCGGCTGTCGCTGCGCTGGGCCGACCTGTCCGCCCGCAGCTGATCCTGCAGGCGCCGGATCTCGACCGCGTTGGCGACGAACTCGTCGCGCTGGTCGGGCGGCAGGCCCGCCGCCTCGCGCTGGGCGCGCAGCTCGGCCTCGCGCGCCGGCCGCCCGGTCACCGGCGTGGCGGCGAGCGCGCGGAGATCCGCCAGCGTCTCGCCCGACCGTTCCAGCGGCGAGCGCAGGCCGGCCAGCTGGGCGTCGAGCAGGCCGACGGCGCGGGCATACAGTTCGGCGCTGATCGCGCCCTGGGCGAACTCGTCGTTGATGCGCTGGACCGCGTTGCCGATCTGCTCACGCTTGCGCGGCAGCGCGTCCAGCGTCTCGACCAGCTCGCGCACGCGCTTCTCGGCATCGTCGGCCGCGGCGGGCCGGTCGCCGTAGAAGATCGACGCGGCATCGGCGGCCTGCTCGACGACCCGCTGCTCGAGCAGGGCGCGCTCGCGCTGCAGCGAGTACATCTCCTGGGCGCCGCCCTGCGAGCTGAGCAGCGCGCGGCTGGCGGCGATCTCGACCAGCCGCCGGTTGACCTCGGCCAGGCGCTCGCCGGCGTCGCGCAGGTCGGGCGCCAGGCCGTCGGCGATGGCGTTGCCGAGGCCGGCGAGCGCCCGCTGCGCCGCCTGCACCGGCGCCGTGTCGGCCAGGGCATCGAGCGCGCGGCCCCACGCCTTGCCGAAGCCGTCCGCGACCTTGTGCCCGACGCCCAGCGCCTGGTCGCCCAGCCCATCGAAGCGCCGGCCGAGCGCATCGAGCACGACCGTGGCCGCCTCGTGGCTGCGGCCCATTTCCTGCAGGGTGCGGATCTGCACGCGCTCGCTGTCGGTCAGCAGCTTGAGCTTGCCGTCGAGTTTCTCGACGCCGGCGGCGGTGCCGTTCAACCCCTCGGCCGCGAGCCTGGCCGCGGCGTTGAGATCGCCGCCGAGCGACAGCGCGATGTCGCGGCTTGACCGGAGACCGCGCTCGATCAGGTCGGGATCGAAGACGCCGGCCAGCAGGAACTCCTGCGCCGCGTCGCCGGTCTGGCCGCGGTTGAAGCCCGGCGCCTGGGCGGCGAGGTCGATCGCCCCCGTCAGCCGGCCGGTCGGCAGGCGGTCGGACTGGCCGAGCGCCGCCAGCTCGACCTGGAGGATGCGGGTGCGCGCCAACAGCGCGTCGGCATGGGCGACGCCGGCGACGAAGAAGGTGGTGGCGGCGACGGCGGCGACGCCGAAGGCGCCGCCGATCGCCAGCGCGGTGCGGCCGATGCCCAGCGCCATGTCGCCGAAGGCGCGCCCCGAGTCGCGGCCCGTCGCCAGCGCGCGGGCCACCTTGCCGACCTGATCGCCCAACGCCTTCGCCTGGTCGACGTAACGGGCCGTCGCCTCGGCCGCGTTGTCGTTGGCGACGGCCGCGGCCTCGACCGCCTTGGCGCCCGCGTCGGTGGCCTCGACGCGCTGCTTCTCGGCCGCCGCCGCCAGCAGCGTCACCTGGCCGCCGCGCCGCGCCCGTTCGTCGTTGCGCTTCTGGAAATCCTCGACCGCCTTGTCGCCCCTGGTGAGGGCGTCGACCAGGCCTTCGGCGTCGCCATCGATCCGCGCGCTGACGGTAAAGTCAGTCATGTCGCGGCTCCGTCAGTGGAGCCGCCAGCAGCGGCAGCGCCGCCTTCTCCATGGTGCGCAGATCCTCGAACAGCTCGGGCGTGCAGGTGACGCCCGACATGCGGATCGCGGCTTCGAGCTTCAGGTAGTTGAGGCCGAGCGGGATCGGCCGGCCGAGACCCGGCGTCACGTAGTCCCACTGTGTCGCCGCGCGCAGGAACGCCCACACGGCGGTCCGGCACTCCTCCAGCAGCACCAGGTCGACCTCTTCCGGTACGGGTTCGTCCTCGGCCCATGCACCCATCACTTCCAGCGGCACGCCGAGCTGCTTCAGCTCGGCGGCGGTCTCTCTCACCTCGGCGGCGTGATCGCGGGCGGGCTCGGCGCCGCCTGCCCATCGTCGCGCCGCCTCTGTCAGTTTTTTGCGCGCAGCCCGCCGTTGACCGCGTCCCAGTAGCTGGTGACCATTGCGGCGCGGACGTGCGGCGCGGTGCGCACCAGCTCGACGTTCTCCGCCGTGAACGGGATCGGATGACCCGCCTCGTCGCAGAGGTCGGTCGACCATCCCTTCAGGGCACGTTCGAACAGCACCTTCGTCCCGTCGGCACCGTCGGCGGTCTGCGCCTTGCGCAGCTCGTCGCTGTTCTGCAGTTGCCAGCGCACCGTGAACACCTGTTCGGTGAACTTGCCGCCGTCGGTCGGCACCTGGACGTGCACCGGCCAGTTGAAGGTGGGGAAGCGTTCGAACTTGAACATCGGGCTGTCGTCCTCTTGTTGCGAGATCAGGTGAAGGTGAGCGAGAAATCCGGCGTGTCGCGCAGGATGTTGGCCGGCACCGTGATCATGGTGTCGACGCCGTCGACGCTCTCGCTGAACGGCTGCACCTGGCAGCTCGCCGCGGCGATGGTGAGGATGTTGCCGGCCGCCGTGCCGAGCACGACGGCGAGCGGCACGCCGGCGCCGTTCACCATGGCGCGAAAGTTCTTGGTCGAGATCGCCACGTCCTCGATCACCGCCTCCCAGGAGGGCTTGCGATCGTCGATCGGGATCTCCTGGCGGTTGATGCGTTCGAGGTAGCGCACCGCGTTGCCGGTGCGCAGCTTCAGCGAGTTGGCCGTGACCGCGTAGCCGTCGATCGTGAAGGTCGGCACGTTGGCCTTGGTGGCGTAGAGCGCCCGCTGCCAGGCCGTCAGCGTCGGCGTCGGGAAGGTGGCGTTCGCCTCCGAGGCGAAGATGCCCATCAGCCGGAAGTGCAGCCGCGCCTTGCGCATCTTGTCGAGCTGCAGCTCGACCTCGCCGCGGGCGCCGATGAAGGCGGTCTTGTTGGTGCCCTCGAACCAGTAGGCCGACAGGCCCTCGAAGGCGGCGTTGACCGGTGTGTAGGCGACGCTGGTCTCGGCCACGATCGTCTCGGCCAGGCCGCAGCCGCGCAGCAGCGGCCCGAAGGCGGGCGCGGTGCCGGCGACACCGGAGCCCGCCAGCTCGACGTCGAACTCGAAGACACAGTGGCGGCCGACCAGGTCCTTCAGCGCCTGGCCCATGTCGAGGTTCAGCTCCTCGCGCTCCTGCACCTCGCCCTCGAACGGCGTGATGCGGCCGTTCATCAGGCGGATGGCGTTGGCGCCCTCGGTCGGCACCGAGTCGGTGCCGTAGCTGCTCTCGATCTTGACGAGGGCGGCGCGCTTGTCGAAACGAATGGTCATGTCCTACTCCTTCTCTTTCGGCGCGGGCGTCAGTTCGCCCGTCTGCGGATCGCGGCGCCACGAGCCGCCTTCCTTGGGCACAGGCGCCTGTGAAGGTGCGGCCTCCGGCGCCGGCGTGACCTGGTCGTCAAGCGTGGAGGTGGACGAGCCGGGAATGCGAGCCATGGTTACTGCCTTTCCTGAAACTGCAGCGCGAAGCTCTGCTGCCAGACGACGACGTTGTCCTGGGCGGCGAGCAGCCGGCCGCCGGCGTTCGTGAATTGCGCGCCCTCGGCGCCGGCGGGACTGAAACCGAACATCACGCCCTTCACGGCGGCGCGCAGGGTTTCCAGCGCGGTGGCGGCCCGCCTGTCGTCGACGCGCTTGGCGCCCAGCCACAGGATCACGGCATAGGTCGCGATGCCGTCCTGGGCGATCGCCTGGCTCATGCCGCGGGCCGGGCCGAAGGTCTCCGTCAGCTCGACGACGAAGGCCGCCGGCATGTCCTTGTCGGCGGGCTTCACCTCGACGGCGGCGTAGCTCAGCGCGCCCTCGACCAGCCGGAGCGTGCCGCCGGTCTTCAGGGTTTCGAGCTGGGTGACGATCTCGGCGATCATGCCGGCGCTCCCGATCCCGATGGGCCACCGCCGCTCTTCGCCTCTTCGAGACGGCGTCGAAGGTGGTTCGCGAGGATCTCGGCGAACTCTTCATGGTCGCCCTGGCCGATGCCGACGAACGGGCGCGGCGGCAGCACGACCTTCTTCGCGAACACCCAGCCGCGGCCGGGAATGAAGAAGCGCAGGAACTTGGCGACCTTCGGCACGATGGTGGCGCCGAAGTGCAGCGCCGGCGCCTTGACCAGGTCGGTGCCGATCGTGACGCCCTGGGCGTCCGCCAGGTGCGTGAGGCTGCCTTCGAGCTGGCGCGTGTCGAGCAGCGTCTGGCCGCCGTCGCGAAGCGCACGTTGCGACGGCTTCCACGCCTGGCCGTCGGGACCGACGCCCTCAGCCATGCGCTCGCGATTGCGATCGACCCAGCGCCGCCCGATCACGTCCCACGCCGGGCCGAGATCCAGCGCCGCGGCCAGCAGCGCCTTCATGCCGCCGGCGAGCGGCTTGGCGTCGATGTCGAGGGTTACGCTGATCATCAGGCGCCCTCGCGCATGATGATCAGCAGGCCAATGGGGAGGATCTGCACGATCATCAGAAGCCCTTCAGGCTGTCGCGCGTGAAGAACGGGGCGTCGCCCGCCAGCTCGACGCCGCCGGCCGTGGCGGCCGGATCCGACGCGCTGGCGGCGGGCGCATCCAGCACCGCGTCGCCGTCGCGGATCGAGACCAGCATCTTCATGGCCGCGAGATAGGCGTCCTTCGCCGCCTCCGGCGCGTTGGTGGCATCGCCGTAGAGCTTGTAGCGGGCGATGTCGCAGGAGATGCCGAGGATCTCCGGCGGCACGGTGGCCAGCGGCACGGCGTAGCGGCCACGCAGGTGCAGATCGACGATCGCGTCGGCGCCGGCGATCGCGCGTCCGATCTTCTCGGTGTCGAGCGTGTCCTCCTCGTCGACCACGATCGAGGCGACCTTGATCAGCTGCGCCTCGTCGAAGCGCTCGATCATGTCGTCGGAGGTGGCGTAGCTCACGCGCGCACCGCGCGCGCGAGCGGCAGGCGGCAGGCGCTGTCGTCAGCGCCGAGAGCCTGCACGGTAGCCACGGAGAGACAGTTCATGATCACGACGATGCTCGACCTGGTGTTGCGCTTCGGAAGCCTCGCCGCCCTCGGGATCAGGGGCGGCGAGGCTTGCGAAGCGGGCGGCGTTGCCGCCGCCCGTCGCCGCGATGCGATCGTTAGAGGAGGTAGTTCGTGTAGAGCGTGTCGACCGCCTTGTAGAGCGGGTTGCCGCCGCCGCCCGAGAGCGTGGCGGTGTTGAACAGCTCGTCGGCGGTGTCGCGCAGGGACTTCGGTCCGACGAACAGGTCGGGCGTCAGATTGAGCGGCTTGCCGTGCTCACCGAGCAGGTTCTCCATCAGCAAGCGCGCGGCCTTGAAGTTCGCGGCGTCGAACGTGGCCTTGGAGCCCACCGCCATCTGCCAGAAGCCGAAGCCGACGTTGGCGCGACCGTCGACGCCGTACAGCAGCTCCTTCTTCATGAAGACGTTGGGATCGGTCGGGCGATCGAGCGCCACGAAGTCGAACTTCTCGCGCTCCTGCCAGATGAGCGGCCGCAGCGGGCGCTTGGTGCAGAGCAGATACCAGGGCGTGGCCGAGCCCTCCTGGTAGTTGCTCTGCGTGCCCAGGGTGCCGTCGGCCTTGGTGTAGGGATGGTCGGTGTCGAAGTAGAACTGGCCGTCGAAGCAGTCGGTGGCGAAGCCCGCCTTCAGCAACGAGAACACCAGGACGTTCGGGAAGCGCGCGACCTCGTCGCCCATCATCCTGAAGCGCGGCGCATAGATGCCGTGCTGGTCGTCGTTGATGTCGTCGGCCTTGACGCTGATGGTGAGCTCGAAGGGCTTGTTCTTGATCCGGTAGCCGTCCTCGGCCAGCGCATTGACGACCCGGTCGCCGACCCACTCGCGGATCTGCGGGATGTCCTTCAGCCAGCCGTACTCGTTCTCGCGCGTGGTCGAGGGCACCGGCGTCACGAGGCGTTCGTAGTGGTTGTCGGCCAGGGCGGCCTCTTGGCCCGCCTGGAAGTTGGCGCGGTAGCCGATGTTGATGGTGGCGAGCTTGCCGCTGGAAACGCGGATCATGCAGATCTCCTGGTGGTCGTCAGAGGGGTGGTCGTCAGAGGGAACGTCGGGGCTTGTCCTTGCTGGGCTGGGCGGCGGATCAGGTGCCGACGGCGACCCAGTTGATGTTCTTGGGTGCGGTCGCGGCGATCAGCGTGGCGTTGTCGACCGCGGTGACCTTCCAGGCCTTGACGATGATCGAGCCTGCCGCCGGCGCGCCCGCCTGGTCGCCGACCGTGGCGCTGGCGCCGGCGAGAGCCACGCCATCGGGATCGTCCTGCGGAGACGCGAACGCCGCCACCACATGCGACAGACCCGTGGCCACGGTCTCCGTGCCGGTGACGGCGGCGACGCCGCGCGCGATCTTGTAGCCGGCGGCCACGCCGGCCACGATCGCGTCGACGGCGGGACCGCCGAACTCGATCCAGACGCCCGAGGCGTCGACATCGATCACCTTGCCGGCAACGGGCCGCGCGCCGGCGCCGTTGGTCTTGGCGACGGTGACATCGTCGACCACGAAGACGGCCTTCTTGACCTCGGTGAGCGTGATCGCGTCACCGCTGCCCGAATTGGCGAAGCAGCCGACGATCCTGGCGAAGACCTCGACCCTGATGGCGCCGTCGGCGCCCCCCGTGTTGTCGGCCTGCGCCGCGGCGATGCCGACCGCGATGTCGGTGGCCGTGGCGCGGCCGGGCCTGGCGTAGCCGTCGGCGCCGAGCGCGACGATCGTGCCGGCGAAGATTTTCACGTCGCCTTTGACGGGAAGCGACAGCAGCTCGCCGCTGCGGGTCCTGGTGGTGCGATCGGCGGAAGCCGCCATGGTGGTTCTCCTTCAGCTTTCGGGAACGTGAGCGTTGACGAGGGGACGTTGACGAGGGGCTTGCCGCGGATCAGCCGGCGGCAAGGGTGGCGGCACGAGAGGCCGCCGCGGCGTCGGCCTGCTTGGCCTTGAGGAACGCCTCCTCCGAGACGCCCGACCGGACGGCCTCGGCCTTCTCCTCGGCCGACAGGGTGGCAATCTGCTCGCCGGGGCCGGGCTGGGCGCCGCTACCCGGCGCCACGATGACGGGCGCCGTCGACAGGAAGGCGGTGAGTTGTTCCGGCGAGAGCGTCTTGGCCCACGCCTCCATCGCCGGCGTGATCTTGCCGGCCTTCTTCGCCTCTTCGATCTTGCCGCTGCTGAGTTCGGCGGTGAGCGTGGCCAGGCGCCCGGCGACGTCGTCGTAGACACCGCGCGAGATGTGATCCTTCGGATCGACGCCCAGCGCGCGGATGCCGGCCACGATCGCCTCGGGCGTCGCGTCGGCCGCGACCTTGGCGGTGACCGACAGCGTGGCGATCTTGTCGGCCAGCGGCTTGGTGAGCGCGGCGGTCAGTGCCTCGGCCGTCATGGCCGACAGCACCGACAGCTCGACGCCCATCTGCTTGGCAAGGGCGGCGGCGAGCGTCGCAAGGGCGCCCACGTGTTCGAGGGCCTTGTCTTCCGGCGTGGTCGCGGCGAGGCCGAGCATGGCCAGCAGTTTCTGCAGCATGATGTTGTCCTTCGGTTGGTCGGCAGAGAAAAGCGCGGTGGTGGTGTTGAGCGCCGGCGTGTTGGTGAGCGTCGCGCGCGGCACGAACAGCACGTTGCCGGCGGCATCGTGGGCGACGACGGCGGAGAGGTAGCGGTACTTGCGCGCCTTGATCAGGGCACGCGTCTCGTCGAGCCAGTCGAAGCGCGCCCACACGCCGGGAGTGCCGTCGGGTCCCTTGGCGGCGAGCTCCTTGATCCAGGCGCAGGCGTCGGCGCGGTGGCCGTTGGTGGCGGCGCGGTCGGTCTGATGTTCGAAGCAGACGACCAGGTCGATCGCTCCCTTCCATTCGTGGGAGAGCTGCACGACCTTGGCCGGATCGGCGACGGTGTAGGAGCGGCCGTCGCGCGCCTTGTTCACGCCAGGCGCCAGAAGGCGCACCCATTCGGGCGGATCGCCAGCCTCACCAGGCTGCAGCTCGACGGACGCCAGCAGGGCGGTCACCTGCTCAGCGCGGGAGGCGTCGAGCAGGCTCACCGTGAGCGGGCTACATGCGAGCCTCCGGGCGATGCGGGAAACGAGGAGCTTGACGTTTTCCATGCTGGCGGGGGACGCTAGGCCCGGCCGGAAAACCTAATCAGGGTGGCGCGCGCCACCCCGGCCCCGAACAGCCCCATTTCGCCCGATCGGCCGCGCCAGGCGGCTGCCACCCCTATCCTCCCCGGCCGGAAGGCCCCGCGGCGGCCCTAGGAGTGGTTAAAAGCGTGGTTACGGATTTTTGGCGGGGGCTGGGCCGTCCCGGAGGGCCGCCAGCGGCTGGCGGGACTTAATCTTGCCTATCCCAATTGGGCCGCTCGCTAGAGCCGGTCGCCCGGCGTCCTCTTGCGTTTCCTGGCCCGCCATTCCCAGGGCTTTTCACATCGGTGGGCGTGCACGCCGACGCCCCGGGCCGCCGCGCGACGCTCGAGCTCGACGTACTGAGAACTGAACTGTAGATAGGCCCACGCCCAGCCCGCACCGACCATCAGAGCCTGAAGGTCGTCACCGTCGGCGAAGCAGAGCGAGACAGGACGTTTGTTCCGGCGATCGTAGTCTACCTGGCGACATTCGACCGGACGTCCGTCAATGAAATCGATCAACGCCTGCCGGGCGAGCGGTCCGGGTGACCATCTTCCATCGTCGCACGTCTGCGCACCTTCGGGTGCATCAATGCCGAACAGACGAACGCGCGTGTCGTCGATCTTGATGGTGTCGCCATCCAGGACCTTGATCGGGTCGGCCTCCGCCGACGCAATCATCGAGGCAACGAACGTCACGGCGCAGAGGACGCCTAGCACGGCGCCCGCACGTGTTGCCGTCATATATTCCGCTCAGGTTCGCCTAGCCGGCCTCTTTGCACGCGAAGAGATATTCCTTCTGAATGCAGTAGCCATCAAGACAGCGGTGGCTTAGTGCCACCGGTGTACGCTTGTACAAGGCGCAGCCCTTTCGCGCCTCGGCCATAATGACTTCCTGGTCGCCGCCGCTTGCCACGACCTTTACTTTGTCTTGACCGATATCACTGATCACGGCGCTTGTTGTGCAGCCCAGCAGCACCATGCCGGCCGCAATTAACCCAATGACAGCTTTCATGCGTTGCTCCCCCTTGTAGGCGGTTGAGCCTCGCAGGGCGCGTGCAACTGAGTCAATAGCTAGGCAATCAATATCCCCGGTCTACGTGAAGCGCTTGATCGCACCGACGACGCGACCGGCGATAGACATCGACTGGCGATCGTCGGGGCTGATCGTGCGCGGCGCAAAGGCAGGGTTCTTCGATAGCAACGTCACGCCGCCATCGGGCTCGATCTGGATCTGCTTCACCAGGGTGTCGTCGCCGAAGTTGAGAACGTAGATCGCGCCGTCGCGCAGCGAGTCCTCGCCGATGACGAAGAGCAGCCGATCGCCATGGCGAATGTCGGGCAGCATCGAGTCGCCCGTCGCCTCCGTCATGCGCAGGCGTTCGGCCATCACACCCATGCCCTCGATCATGCTGAGCGGCACGGGAAACACCGCCTTCACCTCTGTCTCGTGATTGATGGCGCCATGGCCCGCCGCCGCGCGCGCGTCGAGTTCCGGCACCCAATAAAAGCGCTCCCGCAATCCCGCCGGCGGTGGAGGGCTGTCCGCATCGTCACGTCTCTGCGGCAGCTCGTTGTAGGCAAGCCAATCGACGCGATAGCCGCTGAGACGCGCCAGCGCCGCGACGACGGAGAACTTCGGATCGTTTTCACCCGACGTCATCCGCCGCAGCGTGTTGGGATGAACGTCGAGGACTTCGGCGGCGGACTCATATCCGCCGGCCGCCTCGATTGCGGTCTTCAACCTCGCACCGAGTTCCTTGGCGGCCTTGAGGTCCGACGTGTCTTCAACGGCGGCGGCGGGCGGTTCCTTGGGGGGTCGTTTGGCCATCGTCCAATTTCTAGCGGGTTTGAACACCGTAAGGGAGTGCCGGCGAACATCATCTAGAAAAGAATCGGGAGGATTTCCCAAATTTGGTGTTGCCGGATTACCATATTTGGTAATACTGTCTCACTTTAGTTAGACAGACACACCAAAACTGGGATGTCACAGCAACTCACACCCTCCGCCGACATGCACCCGGCCGACATCCTCGCGGCGCTCAAAAAGCGTGGGTTTTCCCTCACCTCGCTCGCCGAGAAGAAGGGCAAGTCCGGCAGTTACCTGCGTGTCGCCTTGGCGTGCAAGCCGCACCCGGCCGCCTTCGTCATCCTCGCGCGCGCCCTCGGGATGCGACCGCACAAGCTGCGGCCGAGCATGTTCGACAAGCAGGACCGCCCGATCCGGCAGACGCGGTCCGCCCCCGTTAGCGCGGCGACCGTGCGGAGGCGCGCATGAGCGTGCGCTGGTTCATGCCGCCGGGCGGTTCGTTCTCCGAAGGGTGGGACCGTGCCGTCATGCACGAGGCGGGCTACGCACCGTCACCGCGGACGGCCAGGGTGAAGCATCGGCAGCGCTTCACCGGTGCCCCTCGCTTCGTCACTCACGTTTTCAGGACAACGCGCGGCAGCGAGCCCGTCTCAGTTTTCCTTACCCCCGTACCCGGCCCGCAAGGCTGGATCGTCACAGTCGAGGAAGTCCGCCTGTGATGCGCCCCCGTTCCCCCCGACTGTCGCAGCAGCCCGTGCCGGCTTCCTCCCTCGCCGGCGCGACAGTCTCCCCCCCGCGCCTTCCCCAAGGGCGCGGACCTCACGGCCCCGACAAAGACCGCGTACCTGCCACCGGCGATCACCGGCATGGCGCTTTGGTCGATGTCGGGGCCGATTTTTTCAGTGCCGCCGAACTCGCCGCGCTGGAATTGCCGG
>JAUXWB010000267.1 GCA_030684475.1 Reyranella sp.
CTGAACACGCTCCCGAAGGTCAATCGAATATGGCTTTCCCATCCAGGCTGGCCTCCAGCCCCAGCCAGAACCTTGAATCAGATTTCTGATTCCTTGGGAATCCTCAGTCGATTCCTATTTGTGGCTCGATGCTCTAGCCTCTCCCCTCGCGGCTTGTAACCAAGCCGCTGAAGCGGGGGAGAGGAACTGATGACACGGCTCGAGGGGGCGGAGGGGGGTCAGGGGTCGGGGGTTTTCGAAACCGCCACTTCCTCGGCCATCAGCTTGCCGGTGCGGGGATTGACCAGGTGGATGCCGCCGCAGGCCAGGCAGTGCTGCGAGACGTAGGCGGGCAGCGGCTTGCCCCCGGTGACGTGCTCGCCTTGAACATTGTAGCCCGTGAGGGGGCATCGATAGAGGAACGTCCGCATACTGGCGCAACAATGCAGACATTCGCCGCCGCCGCCTTGATCCAGCGCAAATTCCTCAGGAAGAACCCGTGCCGTCCAGCGCCTGGCGCACCATCCGGGCGAGGTCGGCGCGGCGGAACGGCTTGCTGAGCAGCAGCACCCCGGGATCGAGCCGGCCGTGGTGGCCAATGGCGTCCTCGGTGTAGCCCGACATGAACACCCGCTTCATCTGGGGCCAGCGCCGGGCCGCTGCGTCGGCCAGCGCCTTGCCGTTCATCGCCCCCGGCATGATGACGTCGGTCAGCAGCAGGTCGAACATCGGCTCCACTCCCTCCGCCGCCGCCTCCAGTGCCGCCCCCTCGAGCGCCCGGAGGCCGGCCGCGCCGTCCGCCGCCTCGCTCACCGCATAGCCCAGCCCCTCGAGCTGGCTCACCACCGCGCCGCGGACCTTGGAATCGTCCTCGACCACCAGGATGCGCTCGCGGCCGCCCGGCGCCGCCGCTAGCGCGCCCTCCGCCTGGACCGGCTCGTCGGTGCGCGGCAGGTAGAGGCTCACCGTGGTGCCGCGGCCCAGCGCGCTCTCGATCCGGAGGTGGCCGTTCGACTGCTGGATGAAGCCGTAGACCATGCTGAGGCCGAGCCCGGTGCCGCGCCCCACCTCCTTGGTGGTGAAGAACGGCTCGAACACCTGGTCGAGGTTCTCCGGCGCGATGCCCTCGCCGCTGTCGGTCACCGCCAGCAGCGCATGCTCGCCCGGCCGCGCGCCCTCGAAGCGCGCCGCCTCGGCCTCGCTCACCACCACCCGCCTGGTCTCCAGCAGCAGCCGGCCGCCCTTGGGCATGGCGTCGCGGGCATTGACGCAGAGGTTGACCAGCGCCGTCTCGAGCTGGGTGCGGTCGATCGCCACCAGGCAGAGGTCGTCGTCCAGCACCGAGTCGATCTCGACCTGCGCCCCCAGCGTCCGGCGCAACAGCCGCCCGGTCGCCACCACCAGCGCGTTGAGGTCGGTCACCTCCGGCCGGAGCGGCTGCTTCCTCGAAAACGCCAGGAGCTGGCGCGTCAGGTCGGCGGCGCGCTGCGTCTGCTTGGCGATGGTGGCCACGTGC
>JAUXWB010000273.1 GCA_030684475.1 Reyranella sp.
AGATAGGTGAGGCCCAGCAGGACGTTCTTGAGGTAGCGCTGGCCGAGCCAGCCGGCCAGCAGGCAGCCGGCGATGTTGATGCCGCCGATGATGCTGAGCGCCGTGGCGCCCAGCATCGGGTCCTGGCCGCACAGCGCGAGATAATTCGGCAGGTGCGTGTTGATGAAGATGAGCTGCAGCCCGCAGACGAAATGCGTGGCGCAGAGCACGACGAAGCGGCGGTTGCCGAGCGCCTCGCCGATCGCGGAGGCCGCCGATGCACGCTGCAGGGATGGCTGCGGCAGGCGGTCGACCCGGCCGGTGATCATTGCCGCCGGCACGATCGCGGCCGCCAGGATCACGAACAGCGCCGCGCCCCAGCGCCAGTCCCAGACGCCCAGCAGCGCCTGCAGGCCGGGCGCGATCACCAGCGTGCCGACCGAGGAGAAGGCGCCGACGATGCCCAGGATCACGCTGCGCCGCTCGGGCGAGGCGGCACGCGCGGCCGCCGTCATCGCCAGCGACGATCCGGTGCAGGCGATGCCGATGCCGATCAAGGCCTGCGCCAGCAGGAACGTCGACGTGCCGGTGGCGGCGGTCATGACCGCCATCGCGGCGACATAGGCGATCGCGCCCAGCACCATGACCGGGCGCAAGCCCCAGCGATCGGCCATCGCGCCCAGCGGCGCCTGCGCCAGGCCCCAGACGATGTTCTGAACCGCAATCGCGAAGGTGAAATCCGACGCCGACATGGAAAGCGCCTGCGTCATCGGCGGCAGGAAAAGCCCGAGGCACTGACGCATGCCCATCGCCAGGCTCATCATCACCGAGGCGGCGATCAGGATGTGCAGGGCGTTCGCGCGGGCGGCGGCGGTCGTCGCAGTCGTCATGGGGCTGGCACGTTTCCTCTTTTGCGCCAGCCTGCCCGGATTGCGCCGGAGGTCAAGAGTCGCCCGCCGGAGCTATCGCCAGGCAAACCTGATCAGCAGCTTTCCCTTAGAGTCTTTCCGGCTGAATCAGAATCGCTTTCCTCCCCAGTCATCTGCAGGGCTGTCCGGGGAAGTTTAGGCATATTGGAAGGCCATCTGGTTTGGGCAGTGCCGAGGTCGTGGCTTTGCGGGATTGCTGAGAGCAGGCTTGTCGATCCGCTGGATGGTTGTTCGGGTAAAGAGCCTGCCGGCAA
>JAUXWB010000279.1 GCA_030684475.1 Reyranella sp.
CCTGAACACGCTCCCGAAGGTCAATCGAATATGGCTTTCCCATCCAGGCTGGCCTCCAGCCCCAGCCAGAACCTTGAATCAGATTTCTGATTCCTTGGGAATCCTCAGTCGATTCCTATTTGTGGCTCGATGCTCTAGGGCCGGCGTGCCGATCAGGTCTGCGGCATGAACTCGAGCATCAGGCCGCCCGACTGTTCGGGCGCCACCAGCACGCGGTCGCCCTCGGTGAGCTGGAAGGCCACGTTGTTGGCGCGCAAGAGCGCCTGCAGCGGCCGCGAGCGTTCGATGGCGATGGCCGCGCCCACGACCACCGGCAGTTCGGTCGGCGCCATGATCTCGAGCGCCTTGTATTCGAGCTGGTAAGCGAGCGGCGACCAGATCAGGAGCTCCACCGAACCGGCCTTGATCATCATGCAGCCGTCGAAGATCTCCTCGGTCTGGCCACCCCAGGCGGCCTTCAGGGCCTTGGCCGTCTCCCTGGGATTCTCCGCCATGGCATGGATCGCCATCAAGCCGAGCGCGCCGTTGGGATGGACGATCCATTCCGGCTCCATGAAGGCATCGGGGGTTTCGTGCTTCACCGCGAACCACGGCAACGGCCCCTCGGACTTGCCGACCACGACGCCGGCGTCGACCTCGAAGCCGTCCTCGGTTTCCCAGGCGTGGGTACGCTCTTCTCCCTCGAGTTCCTCCACGTTCATTGCCAACGCAATGCGCGTGTCCTCTCCCGCCAGCAGCTCGATATAGTTCGGGACATCGTCGCGGTCGGGCTGGAAGCAGATGCAGCGCGGCTCCACCCCCTCCGGCGTCAGCTTGAAGCCGAGCTGCTCCAGCTTGGTGGCGGTAGCCTCGAAGTCAGTGTGGCTGACCGAGAGATGATCGATGTCGCGGGCCGAAATTTTCATGCCCGGTCATACAGGCACAACGGCCTCACGCTCAAGTGGGATGCTTGTCCGCAGGCGGCGTGCTAATGCCGCGCCGTTCACCGTTCCATTGGAGGAAGACATGTCCAAGATGACGCTTTACGGCATATGGCTGAGCGGCCCGACCTACAAGGCGGGGCTCGCCCTGTCACTGATGGGGCCAGCCTTTCGCCTACAAGCACGTCGATCTGCGCGCCGGCGCCCACAAGCAGCCGGAGTATCTCGCGGTCAACCGCTACGGCCAGGTGCCGGCGCTGGTCGACGGCGACCTCAAGCTCTGCCAGTCCGGCTCGATCCTGCTCTATCTCGCCGACAAGTTCGGCAAGATGGGCGGCAAGACCGCCGAGGAGAAGGCGCGCGTGCGCGAGTGGCTGTTCTGGGAGTTCGACCGCCTGGCGCCCAACGTCTATCGCCCGCGCGCCATCAAGAAGGGTTTTATGAAGGCCGACGACAACGTCCTTCAGCTCTACACCGGCCTCGCCAACGATGCGCTGAAGGTGCTCGACGCCTCGCTCGCCAATCAGGCCTTCCTGGTCGGCAATGAGGCCACCATCGCCGACGTCGCGGTCTATGGCGACGTCGCCTACGCCGACGAGGGCGCGATCGATCTCGCGCCCTACGCCAACGTGAAGGCGTGGATGGGCCGGGTCGAGAAGCTGCCCGGCTTCAAGAAGTACGCCGACCTGCTGCCGCAGCAGGACGCCGCGTAGGCGAAACGCGGATCAGGCGGCCAGCGTCTTCTGCATGATGCCGGTCGCCTGATCCATCATCCCGCCGATCGCCTCCGGGAAATAGCTGGACCGTGCAAGGTCTCGCGGTTTTCGGACCCGGTCATTGCGCGTTTTCCATCTCGGCCCAACTGGCCTCGACCGTGGCGCGATCGAGGTCGCGGGTGATGAAGACCAGCCGCGACCGCCGCTCGGCGTCGGGCCAACGGGCGAGCAGGGTGGGCGGATGGAAGGTCCGGTGAACGCCGTGGATCACCAGCGGCTGATCCTCGCCCACGACGTTCAGCACGCCTTTTACGCGCAGCAGTTTGTCTCCCCATGATGCGCGGACCGCCATCAGCCAGGGATTGAAACGATCCCAGTCGAGCGGTTCCTCGAAGGTGAGGCAGAACGAGCCGATGTGCGCGTCGTGGCGGGAGCGATCGACGTGATGGTGATGGTGGTCGTGCGCTTCGGCGTTGAGCCATTGCTGAACGCGGTCGCTCTTGCCGGAGGGATCGAACGGCCCCGAATCGAAGAGCAGGGCAGGATCGATCTCGCCCTGCACGATCTCGTAGAGGCTCGCCCCCGGATTGAGATCCTCCAGCCGCGCCCGCAGCCGCGCGCTGGTCGAGCTGTCGGCGAGGTCGGTCTTGCTCATGATCAGCCGGTCGGCGACTGCGGCCTGCTTCACCGCCTCGGCATGCTCGTCGAGCTGGCGCGCGCCGTTCACGGCATCGATGGTCGTAACCACGCCGTCGAGGCGATAGTCGTGGCTGATCATCGGATGATTGAGCAGGAGCTGCAGGATGGGCGCCGGATCGGCGAGGCCCGTGGTCTCCAGCAACACCCGGTCGAACGGCGGCGTCTCGGCAGCAGCGCGGCGGCGGGCGATGTCGCGCAGGGTGCGATCGAGGTCGCCCTGGATGGTGCAGCAGACGCAGCCCGACTGCAGCAGCACCATGTCGCCGCCCACCTGCTCCATGAACAGGTGATCGAGGCCCACTTCGCCGAACTCGTTCACCAGTACCAGGCTGCGCGCCATGCGCGGATCGCCCAGCACGCGGTTGAGCAGGGTGCTCTTGCCGCTGCCGAGAAAGCCGGTGATCAGGGCCACCGGCATACGCTCGGCCGACTTGTCGCGATCGAACAGGCTCATCGGATGAAACCTAGCATTTTTGCATATGTAACAATGTAACCTCGCGACTTGGGCTTGACGGTAAATCGCGGCGGCGGGACGCTTTGCAGGCAAACAATAACGAAGGAGGAGCGTCTATGGACTCGAGATATCTTCAGGACAAGGAAGAACTCAAGCAGGCCGCGTCGGCAGTCGATGAAGACCGCCGCGCCTTTCTCACGGCCGGTCTGGTCGGCGGCGCCGTCGCGGCCGGCACGCTGGCCGCGGGCGTCGCGCATGCCCAGCAAGTCGCACAGGCGCCGGCAGGGAGCGACAAGCCGTGGTGGCCGCATCCCAAATGGGGCAAGGACGATGTCGCCGGCGCTTCCAATTGGATCACGCCCGCCAAGGTTCTCGATGCGGCCAAGCTGATCAAGGATGGCAAGATCTACCGCATCGGCCGGGTCTATGAATCCGGCATGCCCAAGTTCGGCGAACGCGCCTTTACGCTGCGTATTCCGGGTGGGCCGACCGGCGGACCGTTCGGCACCAACAAGATCGTCTACAACGACGAGTTCCTCGCCACCGAGATCGGCCAGACCGGCACGCAGTTCGACGGCCTCGGCCACATCGGCATCCAGTTGGGCAAGGACGGCGACAAGAATGACATGCGCTACTACAACGGCTTCACCGGCCAGGAGATCGGCGGCGCCAACGGGTTGGCCAAGATCGGTGTCGAGAACGTGAAGCCGTTCTTCACCCGCGGCCATCTGTTCGACGTCGAGGCGGTCAAGGGCAAGATGATGGAGGCCGGCGAGGAGATCAAAGTCGCCGATCTGCGCGCCGCCCTGCAGAAGCAGAACATGACCGAGGCCGACGTGAAGGAGGGCGACGCCGTCTTCTTCAACACCGGTTGGGGCAAGCTCTGGATGAAGAACAACGACAAGTTCAATGGCGGTGAGCCGGGGATCGGCATGGAAGTCGCCAAATGGTGCGTCGACAAGGGTGTCTGTCTCACCGGCGGCGATCAATGGGCAACCGAAGTGGTCCCCAACCCGGACAAGAACCTCGCCTTCCCGGTGCATGGCGAGCTGATCACCAAGAACGGCATCTTCAACCATGAGAACCTGGACTTCACGGCGCTGATCGCCGACCGCAAGTACCAGTTCGCCTACATCTTCTCGCCGGCGCCCATCAAGGGCGCGACGGGATCGAACGGCGGCCCGATCGCCGTAACCTGACCGCACGGCGGCTCGCGCCCTGAAACGCCCTCGCGCAAGCGGGGGCGTTTTGCTTTGATGGGGCGAGAGATCGGGAGGAAGTACATGTCGATGTTCCGTATGGCCGCAGCAGCGGTGCTCGTGTTCGGCATGGCGTTGCCCATGACGCGATCCGTGGGCGCCCAGGGCATCCCCAAGGTGCAGTCGCCGGAGGAGGTGGGCTTCCTGTCGACGCGCCTCAAGCGCCTGAGCGATCGCCTCGACGAGGGCGTGCAGAACAACGAACTGCCGGGCGCTGTCGTGTTGATCGTGCGCAACGGCAAGATCGTCATGTTCGATTCCTTCGGCTTCCGCGACAAGGACGCCAAGGTGGCGATGACCAACGACACCATCTTCCGCATCGCCTCGATGACCAAGCCCATCGTCACGGTGGCTGCGATGATTCTCATGGAGGAGGGCAGGATCACCCTGGCCGACCCCGTGTCGCGCTACATCCCGGCCTTCGCCGAGACCAAGGTCGCGGTGCCCCGGAAGAAGGACGACGGTACGGTCGAGATCGCGCTCGAGCCCCAGGCGCGGCCGATGACGGTGCAGGACCTGATGCGCCACACCTCGGGCCTGGCCTACGGCGCCATCGGGGCGAACCCGGTGAAGCAGTCCTACCTCGACATGAAGGTCAACGACCGTGGCCAGACCAATGCCGAGATGGCCGACAAGCTCGCCAAGCTGGCGCTGCTCTACCAGCCCGGCTCGACCTGGGAGTATTCCATGTCGACCGACGTCCTGGGCCGCGTCGTCGAGGTCGCCTCGGGCATGCCGCTCGA
>JAUXWB010000289.1 GCA_030684475.1 Reyranella sp.
TGATCGCCGACAATGCCGGCGGCCACCTGATGCAGCATGGCCAGGTCGACTTCTGCATCGTCGGCTCCGACCGCACCACGCGCCGCGGCGACGTCTGCAACAAGATCGGCACCTATCTCAAGGCACTCGCCGCCCACGACAACGGCGTGCCCTTCTATGTCGGCCTGCCCTATCCCACCATCGACTGGACCATCAGCGACGGCGTGGCCGAGATCCCGATCGAGGAGCGCAGCGCGCGCGAGCTCTCGCACATGACGGGCCGCACCGAAGCGGGCGGGATGGCCACGGTCGCCGTGCTGCCCGAGGGCAGCCCCGCCGCCAACCCCGCCTTCGACGTCACGCCCGCCCGGCTGGTGACCGGCCTGATCACCGAGCGCGGCGTTTCGGCCGCCAGCGAAGCGGGGCTTCTGGCACTCTACCCCGAGCAATCCAGGGCGGCGTGATCCTGACGCCGGCCACCCGCGCCACGGCGGGCCTCGGCATCACGCAGATCATCGGCTGGGGCACCACCTTCCTCATGCCCTCGGTGCTGGGCCGGCACATCGAACGCGACCTCTCGCTGCCGAGCGAGGTCGTCTACGGCGGCATCACCGTGATGTTCGGCGTCGGTGCGCTCTTCGCGCCCTGGGTCGGCAAGTCGATGGACAGGATTGGCGCGCGCGGCCTGATGGCGGCAGGCTCGCTCGTCTATGCGCTGTCGCTCGCCGCCCTCGCGGCATCGCAGGGCCTGGTGAGCTACCTCCTGTGCTGGGCCGTCATGGGCGTGGCCTCCACCCTCGCCCTCAATACACCGGCCAGCATTGCGCTCGCCCAGGTCGCCGGCGCGCGAGCGCGGCAGGCGATCGCCATCCTGGCCATCGTCGGCGGCTTCGCCGCCACCGTCTTCTGGCCGTTGTCGAGCGTGCTCGAACCGCTCGCCGGATGGCGCGGCACGCTCCTGATATTCGCCGGCCTGCATCTGGTGATCTGCCTGCCGGTCCATCTGCTGATGCTGCCGGGCCGCCCGCCCGCGATCCCGGCGACCGCCGCACCGCCGCCCGCCGCCGGCCTGTCGGCGGCAGAGAGCAGCCGCGCCTTCTGGCTGCTGGCGCTCGCCTTCTCCTGTGGCGCCTTCATCTTCACCGGCTTCATCGTGCACGCCATCGGCGTGCTGCGCGGACTCGGCCACGACCCCGCGACCGCGCTGCTGCTGGCCTCGCTGATCGGCCCCGCCCAGGTGGCCGTGCGCGTGGTCGAGCTCACCTTCGGCCACCGCTACTCGATCATGAGCTCGGCGCTCTTTGCAGCGGCTGTCCTCCCGCTCGGCTTGGGGCTCGCCTGGCTGGCCGGCGGCAACCTTGCCGTGGCACTCCTCTGCCTGATGGCCTACGGCGTCGCCAACGGGCTGAAGGCGGTGCTGCGCGCCACGCTGCCGCTGGCCCTGTTCGGCCGCGCCCAGTTCGGCACCGTGATGGGCCGCCTCGCCCTGCCGCAGGGCATCGTCTCGGCCGCCGCGCCGCCGGTGCTGGCCGCCGTCATGGCCAACTTCGGCGCCGAGGGCGTGCTGGCGGTCTGCTTCGTCGTTGCGAGCGTGGCCTTCGCCGCCACGATCGCGCTCGCCCGCACCAGCCCGCAGATCCGATAGGGCGGCGCTCCGTTTGCCCGCGCCGGGCGTTGGGTGACGCGGGCAAACTCCCTGCCCGCGTCCCTGGCCAAGTCCCACATGGTTTTTCACGGCCTGGAAGGCCGTTCGATGCCGTGTTTTCACGGCCTTCTCGCATTATTTGTGGACGCCTGAATGTAACGCGTTCTGTCCGGAAACCTGTCCAGAATCGCGTCGCAAACCGGTCACCCGGGGCCGACGTTCGCCGTCGGCTTGATTTGCTGTTTGGTGAGACCGGCGGTTCGGCCGCCGGGTCGTTTGTCGAGGACATGGTCAGGACCATGCCAGGCGCAGGCGCTCTCTGAAGAGCTTTTGGGGCACGCCGGGGGGAGACCCGGTGGCACGGACGCCTTAGATTTTCTTGCGTCATTCACGACAGGCAGCCATCCCGGGCAAAGTGACCGGGCGGCTGGGCCTCCAAAGACAGGCCTCGTGCGACGATAGCGGATTTATAGGACGAAATCGGCAAAACTTGCAACTATCCTATTTCAATCCTGCCATGCATTTTCCACCGGGGTGCAGGCACTGCTGTCAAATCGCCCGACGCGCGCTACTCCGACGCGCGCTATTCCGAAGCCTGGGCGAGGATCGCCTGCAGTGTCTTGGCACCATGCGCACCGGGCGGCGGCGCCTGGCCCGTCTCGGCGATCCGGCGGCTTTGCGCATCCTCCCAGTGGCGGCCGTCGAAGAACCGCGTGGGCTTCAGGCTGGCTGCGTCGATGTCGTCCAGGCAACGGGCGTTGACGGTGACGCGATGCGGCTGCGAGCGCGGGATGTAGAAGGCGTGCATGCCGCAATGGGAGCAGAAGGTATGCTGCGCGACGCCGGTGCCGAAGGTGTAGGCTTTTAGCGCGCTCCTGCCCCGCAGCAGCTCGAAATCGGCGAGGTCCGTGCTGAGCAGCAGGATCCCCTTCTTGGTGCAGATCGAGCAGCTGCAATGGGACAGGCGTTCGAGGTCGACCCCGGCACGAAACCGCACACGGCCGCAATGGCATCCGCCTTCCCGCGTTTCCAGCATGTCCGCCTCCACATGCCGACCGTGCCATGCTCCCATGCCAGGGTCCATCGCGCCGCCGATCCGCCATCAAATAACCGGCAAGGCGACACCCGCCCCGCGCCGTATGCCTCCCCAAACCGTCGAGGAGGCCCGCCCATGACACAACGCGTGACCCAGTTTCCGATCCGACCGTCCCTGCCGATGCTGGCGGCCCTTCTCCTGCTCGCCGGCTGCGCCAGCGTGCCGCTGGAGTCGGCGCAGGAAGACGCGAGGGGCAAGCAGTTCTTGTCGCCGCCGCCCGACCGCGGATCGCTCTATGTCTATCGCCAGGGCCCGATGGGCGCCCCCGTGGCGATTGCCGTCACCCTCGCCGGCCAGCCCGAGACGCCGCTCGCCCCGGATACCTTCGTGTGGCTCGAGCCTGCGCCCGGCGCGATCGATGTCCGGTGCGCGGGCACCGACGGCGGTGCCGACACCAGCGTGACCGTCGGACCGGGCGAGACGCGCTTCGTCGAGGTGGCGTTCCGTCCCGGCCTGATGGGCAGTCGCTGCGCGGTGACGGAAGTGGCGGAGGCCGAGGGCCGCGCGGCGGTGCTGGCGAGCAAACGGGCGGTGGGGCCGTAGGCCTTCGCGCCGACGCGCCAAGCCCGCCCGGTCCGGGCAATGTTCAATACGAGACATTTTCAGGGCCTGCCGCCCGCTACCGTGGGACCCGCTGGTTCGGCTCCCCCCGGCCAGCGGACTGTATTGCCAAGAGAGGCCCCGCCGGCCCCCAGCCGGCGGGGTTTTCGTTGAGGGCGCGTGGACGAGCCGGCACTTCACAACGCTTCACGCCGCTTAACGATACTGAACTCGCATAGCGGCGGCCTGCCGGCGATGTTCTCCCCCGTCGAGACGACGCGGACCGGAGAACATCATGCAAATCACCTCACACCAGGCGCAGGTCACTATTGAAGGCGCGGCAGCCAAAGCTCTCGAGCTTGGACTGCCGGTGATCATCGCCGTGCTCGACGCCAGCGCCCACCTCAAATCGTTCCGGCGCATGGACGGCGCGGTACTCGGCTCGATCGACATCGCCATTCGCAAGGCCAGGACGGCCGTGCTGTTCCAGGCCAACAGCGAAGCGGTCTGGGAATACTGCAAGCCCGGCGCCCCTGCGCCCGGCCTGGAGCTGACGAATGGCGGCCTCGCCCTCCACCAAGCGCGATGTCGATCAGGTGATGATGCGGTCCCGGCCGGGCACGCTCGTACAAATCTCCTATTGCAAACCTGTCGCGCGTATTTCGCCGGCCTGCTGGCAGTGCCGGCACACGCTGCGCGGGCCGGACAACACCGTGAAAGCACCCGGCCTCTTGAGAGCCGGGCGCTGACGGGTTCTCTAGCGGGCTTTCGGGAAGCTAGACATCGCGACGGATGCGTTCGATGTCCGTCGCGCTCGGCCGGTAAGGCGGCGCCTTGGGATCGAAGCTGGCCCAGCCTTCCTGGCGATAGACGCGTCCGCGCTCGGCCGGGTCGATCGGATCGTGGCGATCGAGCAGCCCCTCGAGGCGGGCGGCTTCCTGGTCGGTCACCCGCGCTGTGACAAGCGTGCCGCCGCGACGAATCGATTCCGAATAGACGTCGGCATGTTCCCTCGACACGCCGGCATCGACCAGGGCACCGACGATGCCGCCCGTCGCTGCACCGGCGGCGGCGCCGACCGCGGTCGCCGCGAGCCAGCCCGCCGCCATTACGGGGCCGAGGCCTGGAATGGCCAGGACGCCCATGCCGGCCAGGAGGCCCGCACCGCCGCCCAGGGCAACACCGATACCGGCGCCCGCGGCGGCTCCGGAGACGTCGTCGACTTTCTCATAGTCGGCGCTGACATGCTTGTTGGCGACCAGGCTGATGTCTTTCGACGGCACGCCGGCAGCCTCGAGTGCGCGGACCGCCTCACGGGCCTGCGCGTAACTGTCATAGACTCGATGGATGGTTTTCACGGTTTGGCTACCTCCGTTCCTGCTGTTTTGCGCCAAACGGGCCACACACGCCGGGGTTCCGCCGATCAGCCGCAGCCCTTGTGCGCAGGCATCACTCGGCGACCCGCGAGGCCGGCGCACCCCCGACCGAACAAAGCCGCGCGATCCGCCGGGAAAGCTCCTCGATCGGCAGCACCTCGGGATCGTCCTGGGCGAAGGCCGCGGCCGGCATTTCCGAAACCGCGGCCTCGACCGGATCCTGGACCAACGCCAAACCGCCACGGTTGCGGATCATGCGCAGTCCGGCGGCGCCGTCCTTGCCGAGGCCGCTCAGCACGACGCCAATGACGCGCGGGCCGAACGCCATGGCGGCGGAGACGAAGAGAGGATCGATGGCCGGCCGGTTATCGTGAACCTTCGAGCCGCGATCGAGGTGGAAGCCGACAAGCGACAGCAGCATGTGCCGATCCGGTGGCGCGACATAGAGGTGGCCCGGTTCGAGAGGCGTTCCCTCGGCGCCGAACATGACCGGCAGTTGGCCGTGCCAGCGCAGGATCTCCGGCACGACGCTGGGCTGGGCGCCGCTATGAAACACCACGGCGACAGCCGCCCCGCAGTCGCGGGGCAACGCCTCGGTGATGCGGCGAACGGGGTCGAGCCCGCTATCGGCGGCGCCGATCAGGACGATGGGAAAGTTCGCCATGCCCTTACCTGAGGGAGCCTGTAGCTGGAGAACGCCTGAAGACGAATCACAGCAAGAACGCCGGAGCATCGCCGGCGTTCCCCCCACGCGACCGTCACATTCGTGCCACGCCACTACGGTGACACAGCGCGGACCGGCAACCGCGCGGCAACCTTCACGTTTCTTGCGAGTTCGCCGTTTTTGCAAAAAGGAGGCTGTCATGTCGCGCATTGCACCCCTCGCCGTCCTCGCGGCCGTGGCCGTGGCGACATCCGCCTGCGGAGAACGACCCGTGGATCGCGCCCTGACCGGTGGCGCGATCGGTGCCGCCGGTGGCGCTGTCGTGGGCTCGACCGTCGGCAGTCCGGTGGCCGGTGCCGTCGTCGGTGGCTTGGGTGGCGCCGCAGTCGGCGCGGCCACCGCGCCGACCAATCGCACCTACTACGACTGACAAGCCGCCTGATGGCGTCCAGCGCCTGATCTGATCGTCCGATCAATTCCGGGTCGGCGAAAGACGACCACAATCGTCTGTCGCCGACCAGACAGCACGACGCTTGCCGCGGTGGCTGCGGCTTGCGGGGACCGTCAGCGGAACCGACTGCCGCCTGTCACGTTCGCTTTGGATGATGCCGCCAGACGTTCCCGGGAAGTTCCACGGAGTTCATTGCGGCTGCCAAGGAACACTAGATCTGGGGGCTGAGATAGCCGTCCATCCGCCGCGATGAAGGACAATCTCTCAACCTATCGCACCAAGCGCGATTTCACCCGAACCCGAGAGCCGGCCGGCAAAACGGCCGTGCCCGCTGCCGGTCAGTTGCGCTTCGTGATCCAGCGCCACGACGCCACGCGCCTGCACTACGACTTCCGGCTCGAGCTCGACGACACTTTCAAGTCATGGGCGGTCACGCGGGGACCGTCGCTCGATCCGCACGACAAGCGGCTGGCGGTCGAGGTCGAGGACCATCCGCTCGACTACGGCGACTTCGAGGGCACCATTCCCAAGGGCCAGTATGGCGGCGGCACGGTGCAGCTCTGGGATCGTGGCTACTGGTTACCCGAGGGCGATCCGCACCTGGGGCTGAAGCGCGGCGATCTGAAGTTCACCCTGGCGGGGGAACGGCTCAGCGGAAGCTGGGTGCTGGTGCGCATGAAGTGGGACCGCGGCAAAGGACGGAATGGGGGCGGCAAGCGCACCAACTGGCTGCTGATCAAGCATCGCGACGCCGCCGCGCGCGAGGGCGACGGCGACAAGCTCTTGAAGGATCCCAAGTCGGTGGCGTCCGGGCGGACCCTGAAGGAGATCGCGCTCGGGACAGGCAAGGCGCCTACCCCTTTCATGACCGACAAGAAGCGCGCAGCCGGTGCGGTGTGGGACAGCAAGAAGAAGAACGGCGGCGAGACGGCAGGCAGGAAGAAAATCACGGCGGCGGTCACGGCAAAACCGAAGAAGGTCGCCTCCATGCCGCGCTTCGTCGAGCCGCAACTCGCCAAGCTGGTGGAGCGCGCGCCATCGGCGACGGGGTGGGCCCACGAAGTCAAGTTCGACGGCTACCGCCTGCAGCTTCGCGTCGAGGACGGCGAAGCAAGGCTCCGCACCCGCAAGGGCCTCGACTGGACAAAGAGATTCTCCGCCATCGCCGAGGCGGCGGCAGCGCTGCCGGACTGCCTGATCGATGGCGAAGCCGTGGCGCTCGATCATCACGACGCACCGGACTTCGCCGCCCTGCAGGCCGCGCTCTCCGACGGCGAGTCCGAGGATCTGATCTTCTTCGCCTTCGATCTCCTGTTCGCTGACGGCGAGGATCTGCGGCCGCTCGCGCTTTCGGATCGCAAGGAGCGGCTGAAGGCGCTTCTCCAGGGGCTCAAGGGCAAGCACGCCCGACTGCGCTACGTCGATCATTTCGAGACGGCGGGCGATGCGGTGCTGCAATCGGCCTGCCGCATGCAGCTTGAGGGCATCGTCTCCAAGGTGCTCGACGCGCCCTACCGCTCCGGTCGGGGTGGCAGCTGGGTCAAGGCCAAATGCCGGGCCGGGCACGAGGTGGTGATCGGCGGCTGGACCAGCGAGGGCACGCGCCTGCGTTCGCTGCTGGCCGGCGTTCATCGTCCCGATAAGAAGGGGAGCAACAAGCTGGTCTATGTCGGCCGGGTCGGCACCGGCTTCGGCGAGGCCACGGCGCGCAAGCTGTGGCCGCGGCTGAAGGAGGTCGCCAGCGACACCAGTCCGTTCGCCGCCGGCGCCAGCCCGCCCAAGGAAGCCAACATGCATTGGGCGAAGCCCGCGCTGGTGGCCGAGATCGAATTCGCCGGCTGGACCGGCGCCGGAAACGTGCGGCAAGCTGCCTTCAAGGGTCTGCGCGCCGACAAGCCGGCCGACGAGGTCGAGGCCGAGACTCCTGCCAAGCCGGAGAAGGCGAAGATGGCCAAGCCGACATCAGGACCATCTGTCGTGATGGGCGTATCGATTTCCCATCCCGACAAGCCGCTGTGGCCGGACGAGAAGCCGCCCGTCACCAAGCTCGACCTCGCGCGGTATTACGAAGCAGTCGGCGCCTGGATGATCGACCATCTGAAGGGCCGGCCCTGCTCGATCGTGCGCGCGCCTGACGGCATCACAGGCCAGACCTTCTTCCAGCGCCACGCCATGGCCGGCTCCTCCAACCTGATCGAAGAGGTGAAGGTCAAAGGCGACAAGAAGCCCTATCTGCAGATCGATCGCGTCGAGGCGCTGGCGGCGGTGGCCCAGCTCGGCGCCACCGAGCTGCATCCCTGGAACTGCCAGCCCGGCAATCCCGAGCTGCCGGGGCGCCTGGTGTTCGATCTCGATCCCGCGCCCGACGTCAAATTCACCCAGGTGATCAAGGCCGCCCTCGAGGTCCGCAAGCGCCTGGAGGCGCTCGGCCTGGTCCCGTTCTGCAAGACGACCGGCGGCAAGGGCCTGCATGTCGTGGTGCCGCTCACGGCCGACAGGAAGAGCCCGGACTGGGATGCCGCGAAGATGTTCGCCAAGGAGATCTGCCGGCGGCTCGCGGCCAACGATCCGGAGCGCTTCGTGCTCAGCATGGCGAAGAAGGAACGCACCGGGCGCATCTTCCTCGACTATCTGCGCAACGACCGCACCGCCACAGCCGTGGCACCGCTGTCGCCGCGTGCCCGGCCCGGCGCTACCGTGTCGATGCCGATCGAGTGGAGCCAGGTGAAGGCCGGCCTCGATCCCGGGAAGTTCACGATCCGCACGGCGCCGGCGCTCCTGAAGAAGCGCAGGCCGTGGAAGGACTACGACACGTCGGCGCGGCCGCTGCGCGGCGCCATCGAACGTCTTCTCAAATCGAAAGCATGAGGTTCATCATGGCCAAGCCCCGGCAGAAAGCATTGAAGCCGACCTGGGAGGGCCATCTCCGGCTCTCGCTGGTGACCTGTCCGGTGGCGCTCTACTCGGCGACCGAGCGCAGCGCCGACGTGCAGTTCAACCTGATCAATCCCAAGACCAACAACCGCATCAAGATGCAGACCATCGATGCCGGCACCGGAGACGTGGTGGAACGCGCCGACCTCGTGAAAGGCTTTGCCGTCGCCAAGAACAAATACGTGCTGCTCGAGAAGGAGGAGCTCGATGGGGTGAAGATCGAATCGACGCGCATCATCGACATCGAGGAGTTCGTCGACGCCGCCGCCATCGATCGCATCTACTGGGACGAGCCCTATTACCTGGCGCCCGCCGGCAAGACCGGCATCGACGCCTTCTCGGTGATCCGCGCCGCCATGGCCAAGCAGAAGAAGGTGGCGCTGGGCCGCGTCGTGCTGCACACGCGCGAGCGCGTCTGTGCGCTGGAGCCGCGCGATTCCGGCATCCTGCTCACGACCCTTCGCAGCCACGACGAAATCCGCGACAGCGGCGAGGTGTTCGACCGCAGCCTGCCCAGGCCCGAGGCGCGCATGCTCGAGATCGCCGAGAAGATCATCGACCAGCAGGCGGCCAAGTTCGACCCGTCGCAGTTCAAGGACCGCTACGAGGACGCGCTGCGCGACCTGATCGCACGCAAGAGCAAGGGCAAACCCGTCGTCTCGACCGCTCCCGAAGAGGCCGACGAGAAGGTCGTCGACCTGATGGAAGCGCTGCGCCGCAGCCTCAAGGGCGGCGGCGGTCCCTCGCGCGACAAGGCCGACCGCTTCATTGCGGCCCGCAGCAAGGCGGGCAAGGCAAAGAAGAAGACGGCTGCGAAAAAACGGGCGGCTTGATGAAGGCCACCACGCCGCGGCAGTCGTCCTACCACGACTGATGGGGCGGGATGCGCTCCCGCATTGATCGAGAACAAGGACCCGGGCGGCGCTTTCACGCCAAAGTCGGCAACCGCGGCCATCCCGGTCGCGTGTAGGTTGGTATCCGGCGATGACGAGACTGAAGCGAACAGCGATCGTGATGGCCCTCGCGCTGCTGCCGCTCCCGGTGGTGGCACAGGGTCCGCGCGGCGGCGCGGCGCTGGCCGAGCGCTGGTGCATGGCCTGCCACAACGTCGAAGCCAATCCACCCCGCACCGTCACCAACGGTACGCCGAGCTTCGCCGCCATCGCCGCCCGGCCCGAAACGACCCCGGCCTCGCTCGACGGCTATCTCTCCACGGGCCACACCCGCATGCCGGACTTCGCGCTCAGTCCGTCGGAGAAGAACGCGCTGATCACCTATATCCTGAGCCTGCGCTGAGGAAAGGCGGACCGACGATGAACGTTCACAGGAAGATTCTCGAGTGGCAGGCCGCGCATCCGACCGTGACCTGGATCTTTTGGGGCATCGTCTGGCTGATCGTCCTGCTTGTGCTGTTCAAGCCGACGAGCACGGCCGGAGTCTAGGGCGACGATCGCCCGCCCAGCTCGGCCTTGAGCGCCGCGCCCAGTCGCCGGAAGGTTTCCTTGCGGCCGGAGGTGCGGCGCCACACCAGCGCGATCCGACGCAACGGCACTTCGCCTTCCAGCGGCAGCACCGCGAGCTCGAGACCGCGCAGGATCCCGGCGTCGAGCGCCATCTGCGGCAGCAAGGTCACGCCCAGGCCGTTCGCCACCATCTGTACCAGCGTGTGCAGGCTGGTTCCCTGAAACGCGGTGCTCCGCCGCGTGCCCTCGAGTTCGCACGCAGCAAGGGCCTGGTCGCGCAGGCAGTGGCCGTCTTCCAGGAGAAGCAGGCTCTCCTGTGCCATGTCGGCGGGCGCCGCCGCCGCTGCCGACTGCAGCCGATGCCCGGGCGGACAGACGACCGAGAAGCGGTCCTCGGCGATCTCCGCCGCCTCGAGATCCCCCAACGGATAGGGAAGCGCGAGCAGAACGGCGTCCAGCTCGCCGGCGTCGAGCCGGGCCAGCAGGCGCGCCGTCTGGTCCTCGCGCAGATAGAGCTGCAGGTGCGGATACGCGGCACGCAGGTGCGGCATCGCCCGCGGCAGCAGGAACGGCCCGATGGTCGGGATCACGCCGAGACGCAGCGGGCCCGACATCGGATCGCGGGACGCCTGGGCCACGTCCACCAGATCGGCGACGCCCTTGAGCAGGTCCTGCGCCCGGGCGGCAAGGTCCCGCCCCAGCGGCGTCGGCACGACGGAGCGCTTGGTGCGCTCCAGCAGGGGCGCGCCCAGCAGATCCTCCAGTTCCCGGATGCCGGCGCTCAGCGTCGATTGGCTGACCGCGCAGGCATCGGCCGCCTGGCCGAAGTGGCAGCGTTCGACCACGGCCACGAGGTAGCGGAGCTGGCGCAGGGTCGGGACGGGTTTCACAGGCCGTAAGTAATCGTTTTATCCGATTATTCAATTCGGTATTTTGCGCTTTAATTCATTTTAGAATACTCCTAATTCTTAGTCCGACGCCGGCAAGGCGCCCCCCAGCCGGCGGCGGATCACATTTTGGGAGTTTTGCGAGATGTCCCTGATCAACACCGAGATCAAGCCGTTCAAAGCGACCGCCTTCCAGAAGGGCAAGTTCGTCGACGTCACCGACGCCAACCTGAAGGGCAAAGGCAAGTGGTCGGTGGTGTTCTTCTATCCGGCCGACTTCACCTTCGTGTGCCCGACCGAGCTCGAGGACCTGGCCGACAGCTACGCCGAGTTCAGGAAGCTGGGCGTCGAGATCTACAGCGTCTCGACCGACACCCACTTCAGCCACAAGGCGTGGCACGACACCTCGGCCGCGATCAAGAAGATCGACTACGTGATGGTGGGCGACCCGACCGGCACGATCACGCGCAACTTCGGCGTGATGATCGAGGAAGCGGGCCTCGCGGACCGCGGCACCTTCGTGGTCGACCCCGAAGGCAAGATCCAGATCGTCGAGATCACCGCCGGCGGCATCGGCCGCGACGCGAGTGAGCTGCTGCGCAAGGTCAAGGCCGCGCAGTACGTCGCCGCCCATCCCGGCGAGGTCTGCCCGGCGGCGTGGAAGGAAGGCGAGAAGACGCTCGCCCCCAGCCTCGACCTGGTCGGGAAGATCTGACGCTACCCCCTCACCACCCTCTCCCTTGCTTCGGCGAGGGAGAGGAACTGGAGACAGCCATGTTGGACGCCAGCCTGAAGACGCAGTTGCAGGGTTATCTCGAGCGGCTCACGCAAGACGTCGAGCTGGTCGCGTCGCTCGACGACAGCGCGAAATCGCAGGAACTCAAGGAGCTGCTGGAAGAGATCGCCACGCTCTCCGACAAGGTCACGGTCGTTCAGCGCGACGACGATGCGCGCAAGCCGTCGTTTGCGATCGTGCGCGCCGGCACCGACACTTCCGTGCGCTTCGCCGGTCTGCCGATGGGCCATGAATTCACCTCACTGGTACTGGCACTGCTGCAGGTCGGCGGGCATCCCAGCAAGGAAGCGCAGGCGACGATCGAGCAGGTGACGGCGCTGCAGGGCGACTACATGTTCGAGACCTATTTCTCGCTCTCCTGCCAGAACTGCCCCGACGTGGTGCAGGCGCTCAACCTGATGAGCGTGCTCAATCCCAGGATCCGCCACACCGCGATCGACGGCGCGCTGTTCCCGCAGGAAGTCGAGACGCGCGGCGTGATGGCCGTGCCCTCGGTCTACCTGAATGGCCAGCCCTTTGCGCAGGGCCGCATGAGCCTGGAGCAGATCCTGACCAGGCTCGATACCGGCGCCTCGGAACGTGCCGCCGAGGAGATCGCGGCCAAGCCGGTGTTCGACGTGCTGGTGATCGGCGGCGGTCCCGCCGGCGCGGCGGCGGCGATCTATGCGGCGCGCAAGGGCATCCGCACCGGCATCGCGGCGGAGCGCTTCGGCGGCCAGGTGCTGGACACGATGGGCATCGAGAACTTCATCTCCGTCTCCCACACCGAAGGGCCGCAGATGGGGGCGGCACTCGCCCGGCACGTGAAGGACTACGAGGTCGACGTGATGGACCTGCAGACCGCCACCAGGCTGATCCCCGCGGCGACGTCGGGCGGCCTCGCCGAGGTGCAACTACAGAGCGGCGCGAGCCTCAAGGCGCGCACGGTCGTGCTCTCGCCCGGCGCACGCTGGCGGCAGATGAACGTTCCCGGCGAGGCGGAGTATCGCAACAAGGGCGTGGCCTACTGCCCGCACTGCGACGGCCCGCTATTCAAGGGCAAGCGCGTGGCGGTGATCGGCGGCGGCAACTCCGGCGTCGAAGCCGCGATCGACCTTGCGGGCCTGGTGAGCCACGTCACGCTGATCGAGTTCGACGGCCAGCTCCGCGCCGACGCGGTGCTGCAGGCCAAACTCAGGTCGCTGCCCAACGCCACGATCATCGTCTCGGCGCAGACGACGGAGGTGCACGGCGACGGCGCCAAGGTGACCGGGCTTTCCTACAAGGATCGGCGCACGGCTGAGCAGAAGACCGTCGAGCTCGAGGGCATCTTCGTGCAGATCGGCCTGGTGCCCAACACCGAATGGCTGAAGGGTGCGATCGCCTTGAGCCCCAGAGGCGAGATCGAGGTCGACGCCCGCGGCGCCACCTCGGCGCCGGGCGTGTTCGCCGCCGGCGACGCCTCGACGGTGCCCTACAAGCAGATCGTCATCGCCATGGGCGAGGGTGCCAAGGCCGCATTGTCGGCGTTCGACCACCTGATCCGGTCCGTGCCGGCGGATCTCGCCACTGCTGCGTGACGCTGCACCGTCAGTCCTTTTCCTTGAAAGGAATGCGGGCGTCCTGCTCGAAGCGCCGACGATTCCTGGCCGACCAAGCCCACGCCACGATACCGATGAACACAACGATGCTGCCGATGATCCAGACCGAACCCAGCATCTCGCCCACTTGTCGCAGGTCCATGTGCGCCTCCTGAGGCTGTCGCCGACGCTACAACCGCTGCCGCCGGGGTTCGATGGATCAAGATCCGTGCTCGTGTCTTTTGCATGGCCTCGTCAGCCGCCGCAACGGCCGCGGGAATGCTGCGTTTTCCCCCTATCATGCCCGTTGACCCAACGCTCGTATCACCGCACGAACTGCTGATCCTGCAAGCCCTCGCCGGCGGCCGGCGGCCTCCGGTCACGTCCAGCCACCGGATGCGCCTCGAGTTGCTGGGCCTGGTGCGCGATGGGCCCTCGGGCCTGCAGCTCACCGCCGAAGGCCGGCGTCGCGCGCATGAAAAAGCCACCGCTCCGGCCGGGCCCGCGAAGCCCGCGCCGTCGCCGGAAGAGGACACGACCCCACGCGATGCGCGGGGCCGACGCAAGCGCGGCCGGCATACATCGCGGATTTGACGCCCGCCGCGCCTTCGCAGGTCCTGGCGGGCGTGCCGTCGCGCTCATGTCATCGCCGCGACTCTAGTCGGGATCTGCGGGCCGCACGGAAATCTCCAGCGTGTGAACGCCGATCAATGCGTCCACCGCGCGACGGCGTTCGTCTTCCGACGGGACGGCGCCCTGGACGGCGACCTGGCCGCCATCGACCTCGACCTTGAGACTTCGGGCGTCGACGCCGACGGCCGTCAATCGGTCGAGAAGCTTGGTCCGGATCGTCAAATCGCGGTCATTCATGATCACCTCCATCAATCGGTCAACGGGCGTCAGGGATCTGCCTGACGGGCGCGCCCTTCCCGCACGCGGTTGGTAAAGCGGGCGTTGCCGAGGCCGGTGCCGATGGTGAGCACGCCCCAGCGGGTGACGTCCTTCATGAGCGGCACTTCGCTCAGGCCCTGGACGACGGCATCGTTGTGCAGGATCATCACCGGCTCATGGTCCTGGATGCGCGGCAACCGGGCCGTGAGCTCGGCGACGAGATCGAAGTCGTCGCCCTCCCAATTGCCGGGCAGGTTCTGCCCCCCGGAAACGATGACGCCGCGCTCGTCGATCAGACCGGGGCAACCGATGCCGACGAAGGGGGCGAGCTTCAGCTTCTGCTCGGCGGCCTCCTCCATCAGTTCTTCCATCATGGTCGCGATGCGGGCCAGCGCTTCGTCCCGCGTCGGCCGATCGTCGCGATGCCGCCAGTGTAGATACTTCCAGACAGCAGCCTTCGACAGATCGCCCTTCTTCATGTTGAGTTCGACCACGCCCACGCGGAGGTTGGTGCCGCCGATATCGGCCGCGAGGATCGCATCGTGGCCGGCCAGCACCCAACTGGGCGCAAGCTGCACAGCGCCGATCAGGCCCGCTTTGTCGGGATGATTGCTGATCGGCCGCAGCTCGATGGCTATGCCTTCGCCGGTCAGGATCACGGCGGCGCGGCCCATCGACAACTCGCCGATGTGGGCGGCGCTGAGGCCACCGCCCACGACGATACGTTCGGTGCCCGACCAGCCCTCGAGCCGCAGAAAGCGGCGCACCACGGTGGCCAGTTCCTGTGCGAACTCCTCGACCACGGTGTGGATGAGGCCGACGGTCAGGGCGTCGCCGACAGCCAGCAGCTTGTCCAGTTTCGCCTTGGAGACCTTGCGGGTCGGCGTGTCGCCGAACGGATCGTCGCCCTGCGCCCGAAGCCGCTCGCGCCAATCGTCGAGGATGGCACGAAACACCCGGCCACTGGCACGATCGCCGACGAAGCCCTCTTCGTCACGCAGTTCCTCGTTGTAGGCATCAACCGTCACGGCGGGCAGGACGCAACCGCCATGGCGGGGGATCGGCGGCGACGCGGCGTCCCTGACGATCGACGGGCTTTCCAAGATGGCAACTCCCAGCCGCGGCCCAGCAAGAAGCCGCGCTTCGACCCAACGGATGGAGCAAGGAAAAGTTGCCCGCTCCGGTTCAGCCGAGTGACTTCTTGCGACCCATGACCTTCCGCGCCTGCCGGAAGAGCTGCTTGCCGCCACGTGCCGTCGAGAGTTCCATCTTGCGTGCCGCCAGACGTTCCCCGGTGCCGAGCAGGTCGAGCCGGGAATGGCGCACCCGAGGGAAGAGCTGTTCCTCCTCCGCCCTTACATGCCGGGCGACATACGCGGCCAGCACCTCGATCATGGGGTCGAACAGGGGATCATCGGCGGGCGTGTCTTCGACCTTCGATATCAGGGCCTCGATGCCGCTGTGCTCCACGTTGGCCCTGCCCAGAAGATCGTCGACCTCACCATCGAGAACGGCTGACACGGCCGGATAGAATATCTCCTGCTCGATCTTCGCGTGGACGGTCAGGGCGTGACAGATCCTGAGCGCCAGCTTGCCTTTTTCGAGGCGTCGGGCATGCCACGGGCCGCGGTCGTATTGGCGGAACATGCCGCCGACCTCGGCATGGTCGGCCGTCAGAAGATCGAGGACATCCTGCGGATTGCTCCCGGTCCTTGCCCTCGGTGGCTTCGGCCGCACGGCCGTTCTGCGTGCCAATGCCATGGTCTACCCTTGCCTGGAAAAGTCCTTGCGGCGAAACGCATGCACGGCCGGAAGGTTGCGGGTGCAACAACGGAACGAAATCGCGGCAGGTTCGTTGTCGTACTGGAGGTTCCCATGGACGGTACACTCACCAACTTCCAACTCGGTATCAGCTCCGACGGTGCGAGCTGCATGATGATCTTCGTTGACGAGGATCAGCGGTTGACGACCTGTTCCGCCGATTTCGACGAGTTCGTCCAGTTCATCGCCAGCCTCCGCCAGGCTGCCGGCGAGATGGCGCGCCGCCGGTCGGAGCAGTTCGATGCCGAAGCGGCTGCACCGGCGACGATCAATGTCGCCTCGGCCGCCTTCCAGTTCTGCGACAGCGACGGCTACGTCGTGGGCACCCTCGCGGGCAACGCCGGCGAGATGGTGGACATCCGGATGTGCCCCGACGTCGTCAACCAGATGACCCGTGCGATGCTTCTCAGCGTGCCGGCGATGAGCACGAGCTGAAAATCCCAAGCTGGGCGGCCGCGCGGCCGCCTGCAAGGCGGCGAGGGCCCGCGCCCGCGGCTGACGTCCCGCGGCTGACGGGGCCTCGGTTGCCGTGGATAATGGGAGAATGTCGCAACCCCCGTCCTTCATCCGTCTCTCGACCATCCGGCATGTCGGCTGGCTGGAATTCAACCGGCCGCCGGTCAACGCCTTCACCCGCGAGATGGTCGAAGAGGTCCATGACGGCATCGCCTTGATGCTCGCCGATCCCGAGGTGCGGGTGCTGGTGCTGGCGAGCGCGGTCGAAGGTTATCTGAGCGCCGGTGCCGATCTCAATGTCTTCAAGGGCATGACACCCGACGGCATGCGCGCCTGGGCGACGCGTTGCCATCAGATCGTGCAGTTGCTGCGCGGCTCGCCGAAGCCCCTGCTGGCGGCCATCAACGGCACAGCGGTCGGCGGCGGCCTCGAAATGACCCTGCATTGCGACCTGCGCTTTGCCGCCGCCAACGCCAAGCTCGGCCAGCCCGAGATCCGGATCGGCTTCATTCCGCCGATCGCCACCACCCAGGCACTGGCCCACCTGATCGGCCGGCCGCGCGCCATCCGCTATCTCTACGAGGGCCGCATGGTCCCCGCCGAAGAGGCGCGCGTCTGGGGACTGGTCGACGAACTGGTGGCGCCGGAAGAATTGCGCGCGCGCGTGCAGGCCTATGGCGAAGAGCTGGCGACGAAATCGCCCGCCGCGCTTGCCGCCATCCGCCGCACCGTGACTTTGGGCGGCGGCATGAGCTTCGAGGAAGGCATGGCCTACGAGCTCGAAGCGGTGGTTGCCCTCGCCGGCACGCCGGACTTCGCGGAGGGCGTCGAGGCGTTCCTGGCCAAGCGTCCGCCGATCTGGCCGCGCGGGTGACCAGCCTTGACAGGCGGGTGATCCGGTAATAGTTAACTTATTAGTTAACTATTACCGATGAGGCAAGCCATGCAGCACCAGATCGCGTCCCGCGAGGAGTGGCTCCGGGCCCGCACCGCCCTCCTCGCCAAGGAAAAAGCGCTCACCCGGGCGCGCGATGCCTTGAGCGCCGAGCGCCGCGCGCTTCCCTGGGTCAGGATCGAGAAGGAGTACGTGTTCGACGGCCCCCAGGGCAAGGTGACGCTCGCTGAGCTGTTCGACGGCCGCAGCCAGCTCTTCATAAAGCATTTCATGATGGGGCCCGGCCAGGCACACCATTGCGTCGGGTGTTTCTTCGAAGTCGACCATGTCGAGGGCATCCTAGTCCACCTGCAGAACCACGACGTCACCTACGCGGCGGTGGCCCGCGCGCCGATCGGCGAGATCGAGGCGGTGCGGCAGCGCATGGGCTGGCGCTTCCCCTTCGTGTCGTCGTTCGACAGCAGCTTCAACTACGACTTCAACGTCTCCTTCACGCCCGAGCAGCTCGCGGCCAAGAACGCCTTCTACAATTTCCGCCAGACCGATACCGGCATGGCCGATCTTTCCGGCAACAGCGTCTTCTACAAGGACGAGGACGGTCAGATCTTCCACACCTTCTCGAGCTTCGGCCGCGGCGGCGAATCGTCCCTCGGCGCCTACGGCATCCTCGACATGATGCCCAAGGGCCGCAACGAGAACGGCCCGTACCGGTCGCTCGGCGACTGGGTGCGCCCGCACGACATGTACGGCCAAGGCGGGACGGTCGAGGGGATCGGCCGTTATCACGCGGCCGGTTGCGGCTGCGCCGTCCACAACTAGGGCGGCTTCGATAAAACGGATCAGAGGAGACAATACGATGCGCGTGATGATTCTGGTGAAAGCGACGAAAGACAGCGAAGCGGGCACCATGCCCTCGACCGAACTGCTCGAGGCCATGGGCAAGTACAACGAAGAGCTGGTCGACGCCGGCATCCTTCAGGCCGGTGAGGGCCTTCATCCCTCGGCAAGGGGCAAGCGCGTGGCCTTCGACGGCCCCAGCCGTACCGTCCTCGACGGCCCCTTCTCCGAGACCCGCGAACTGGTCGCGGGCTTCTGGCTATGGCAGGTCAAGGACATGGCCGAGGCGGTCGAGTGGGTGAAGCGCTGCCCGAATCCCATGCTCGGCCCCAGCGAGATCGAAATCCGGCCGGTCTTCGAGGAGGCCGACTTCGCCGACGCCATGACCCCGGAGGTCGCCGAGCTGCACGACCGGGTCCGCGAAAAGGCCGCCGGCCAAAGATCCTGAAACGGAAAATCGAGGCTCAGCGCAAGGCTTTGACAATCATGTCGGTCGGTGCGGTCCAGCCGACGATGCCGCCCTGGGCGCGGATCATCGCGAGCGTGGCCGCCTTGAACTCGGGAAAGTAACTTTCGGTGGCGTCCTCGGCCAGCAGGCACTCGTAGCCGCGGTCGTTGGCTTCGCGCATCGTGGTCTGGAATACCAGATGGCCGATGCCCTGCATCTCCAGAAGATGGGCAAGCCGCGTGGTGTAGAAGGCGCCCTTGCCCGGTTTCACGATCACCGTCTCGCCCGGCAGCGCGGCAAGCTCGGGAACCAAATCGTTCCCGGACTCGCCGTCGATCAGGATTCGGCCCATCAGACCCTTGTCGCCGATACCGAGCTTGCCACGGCCGCGCGCCCGCTTGGACGGCGGACAGTCGGTGAGGTCCGGCCGGTGACCCTCGCGCCTGTGAATGATGGGCAGGCGGGCGGCGCGAAAGCCATAGAGCAAGCGACGAACAACCGGCATGATGGCGCCGAGCGGACGGACGTCGTTGCCCAGGACCCAGCCGAAGCCGCCTTCCTCGACAAAGTCGCGCTGCATGTCGATCACGATCAAGGCGAGCTTGCCGGCGGGGAAGCTGTACTCGTAGGGCTGGGCGGCGATCACGGGCATGGTGTTGCTCTTACTACTCGCCGCGCTGGAAGGGCAGCATCGTGGGCGCTGCAACCCGGGGCGATCGGATCGTGTTACACTCCGATGTCAGCCATGCCCGACCTCAATTCCCTCGTCCTCAACCTCGCCGTCGCGCTCGGCATCGGCCTGCTGATCGGCATCGACCGCGAACGCCGCAAGGGCGACGGGCCGGGCCGCGCGCCGGCCGGCATCCGCACCTTCACCATCACGTCGCTCTGCGGCGCCATCGCCGTGATCGTGGGTGGCGACCTGCTGCTCGCGGTCGTCACGGTAGGCGTGTTCGCCATGGCCGGCCTCGCCTACTGGCAGGCCCGGAGCCAGGACCCGGGACTGACGACCGTAGCGGCGCTGGTTGCGACGGTGCTGCTGGGCGGGCTCGCCATCCACGAACCTGCACTGGCGGCGGGACTGGGCGTGATCGTGGCGGGCCTGCTGACGGCGCGCACCGCCATCCATCGCTTTGTGCGCTCGGCCTTGACGGAGGGCGAAGTCCGCGACGGGCTGATTTTCGCCGGCGCCACGCTCGTCGTCCTGCCGCTGCTGCCGGACAAGGCGATCGGTCCCTATGGTGCGCTCAACCCGCGCATGATCTGGATCGTTGTCGTCCTGGTCATGGGCGTGAGCGCGCTGGGCTACATTGCGGTCCGCCTGATGGGCGCCCGCTTCGGTCTGCCGCTGGCGGGCCTCGCCTCGGGGTTTATTTCGAGTGTCGCCACGATCGGTGCGATGGGTGCGCGCGCGGCCAAGAACGGCGATCTCCTGAGGCCGGCGGTGGCCGGGGCGGTGCTGTCAACCGTTGCCACCTTCGTCCAGTTGGTCGTCCTCCTCGCCGCCACCAGCACCGCCACCCTCCTGGCGCTTTCCGTGCCTTTGGCCTGCGGCGGTGTGGCGGCTCTGCTCTATGGCGGCGTTTTCACGGGTCTTGCGTTGCAGCACAAAGTCGAGCAGCAGGACGAGGCTGGCCATGCTTTCAGTCTGAAGTCGGCGTTGCTGTTCGCGGCACTGCTGTCTGTCATCCTGGTCGCCTCGGCGGCGCTTGAGGACTGGTTCGGAAATGCCGGTGTTCTGGCTGTCGCAGGCCTTGCAGGTTTCGCCGACACCCATTCGCCAGCGATCTCGGTCGCGTCCCTGGTCGCGTCGAACAGGCTCGATGCCCCGGACGCGGTCATTCCCATCCTGGCCGCAGTGACGACCAACACCCTCACCAAGGCGATCTTCGCCATCACCGGCGGTGGGTCTGCCTTCGCGGTACGCGTCATTCCGGGATTGATCCTGGTCCTTGCCGCAGCCTGGGCGGGAGCCCGCTTCTTTGGCTGACCTCGTCCTTCTGCCCGGCTTCATGTGCGATCGGGATCTGTGGGCCGACATGGTGCCGGACCTCGAGGCGCTGGGCACGATTCACCACGGCAACGTCTACGAAGACGACACGCTCGAAGGCATGGCGCGGCGCGTCCTCGATGTCGCGCCCGAGCGGTTCGTGCTGATCGGCTTCTCGATGGGCGGGTTCGTCGCCCGTGTACTCACGCTCATGGCGCCTGAGCGCGTGACGGGCGTGGCCTTCGTGGCCTCCTCGGCGCGCGGCTATTCCGACGAGGAGACGGCACGGCGCAAGGCGGCCTACAGGCCGGGCGACCGGCCACCACGCGCCGCGGGCGCCGTGTCGGCGGCCATGGGCCTGCACCCGGACCGCGAGAAGGATCTCGTCCTGCTCGATCGCCTGCGCGGCATGCAGCACCGCCTCGGTCCCGAAGTGCGCAAGCGGCAGGCCGCCCTGGTGAGGCGCGACGGCTATGCCGATCTCGAACGCATTGCCTGTCCCGCTCTGGTGATCGCCTGCCGCCAGGACCGGCTGAGGAGCTTTGCCGAAACCGAACGCATGGCAAAGCACCTGCCGCACGCCCGTTTCGAGGTGATCGAGGACTGCGGCCACATGGCGCCATTGGAACGGCCGCGCGAACTCGCGAGACTCCTTGCCGGCTGGATCAGGCGCGAGGAGCGATAGCTCGCCGCCGCACCCGTCGCGACAGCCACACCACGCTACCGAACACGACGGCGACCGCAAATACCACGGCGGAGGGCAGCCAGATATCGACGAACGATACGATGCGGGCGCGGATCGGGTTGACCGGATCGTAGATCACCGTCACCCGCTCACCCTCGGAAAACGACCTTCCGCTGCCGCCACGACCATGAAACTCGATCTCGCGGCCGTCATCGTGCGTCGTGAAGCGCACGACAGGCGCGAAGGAGATGCGCTCGACGGTGCGATCGACCTCGCGTCCATCGGCCAGCCGGACGCTCTCGGACTCGGTGCGTCGACTCTCGCGGTTCTCGACGACAATCCCCTCGGCGCGCACGCCGCCGGTGTAGAGATCGGCCGCGCTCCACAGGACGAAGACCCCGATCAGGCCGGCCCCTGCGGCGATGACGGCGAAGGCCCCCTCGCCCAGAACGGCGAGGTCGACGCCGCGGGAGAGCGCCCAGGCAACGATACCGAACAGCAGCCAGAAGCCGCCGAAGATCGTGACGATGATCGCGGACAGCCACAGCCGCTCGAAGGTGTCGATGCGGAAATCGCGTGGTTCCTGCGGCATGTAGAGGATCGTGACCCGATCGCCGAGAGCGAAGTCGGGTGCGCCGCTGGCGAGATCCTTCACCGTCTGCGCCTCACCGCTGGGCAGCCGGAAGCGAACGACTGGCGCATACATGTCGCCCTCGCGACGAATCTCGATCACCTCGCCGTCGACACGCTCACCGTAGAGGACATGACGAAGGCTGCCGAGCCCCATCGCCAGGCCGCCAGCCAGAATCAGCCCGCCGATCCCCAGGATCGTCCAGGCGATCCAGCGCCAGTCGCGATCGGCGGCCATCGCGGCAGCCTCAGACGGGGCGCTGACGCAAAGCGTCGACGATCGACGCCAGCCGGCTGCCCTGGGGCGTGGCGGGATCGAGCAATTGCTCGCGCGGCGTCGTCTCCGCAAGCCGGCTCAACTCCATCAATGCCCGCACGTGCTGGCGACGCGTCAGTCGGTGCTGGGCGGAGCGGTGGCGGAAGAACAGCCGCAGGAGCTGGCCTTCGCCGAGCAGCGCGGCGAGTTCGGTCGCGGTGCAGTAGATCAGGAAGCAGGTGAAGATCCAGATCTGAGCCGCCACGAAACGATGAACGACAAAATTGTCGGAGGCCGCCTGGAGAGCCGGACCGATGCCGTCGCCCCGCAGGGTGTAGTGCATGACCTGCTCGAGCAGGCGCACGACCAGGACGACCAGGGTGTAGAAGATCGTCTTGTAGAGAATCGGCTGGATCAACGGTGCGCCGCGAAAGCGGTCGATGAGCTGGAACCTATCCATCACCAGGATGGTCTTGCCCACGACCAGCGCCGCCCCGGTCGCCAGCAGGAACCCCGAGAGATGAAACCAGTAGCCCTGGGTCAACAGATTGGTGGTGAAGACGATCAGGTTGAACGCTGTGACGAAATAGAGCGTCGGTGGAAGGATATGCCGTACTTCCTTCAGCCAGATTCGGTAGACGCGTACCGCCAGCGATACCTTTGTCGTGTTCACGCGCGGCCGCCGTCGACGACGAAGTTTTGCGCCGTCACGAGACGGCTGTCGTCGGCCGCCAGCCACAGCACCATGCGCGCGATGTCGGGCGGATAGACCTTCTCCTTGAGGCACTGCGCCGCCATCAGCGCCGCCTCGGCTTCCGGCGTCAGCCACAGGTCGATCTGGCGCTGGGTCATGATCCAGCCTGGTGTGATCGCATTGACGCGGATGGCATCGCCGCCGAGATCGCGGGCCAGGCCACGCGTCATGCCGATGACGGCCGCCTTGGCCGCCTGGTAGACCGAGAGCTGCGGCGCCATGGTGTGATAGCTGATCGAGCTGAAGTTCACGATCGAGCCGCCGCCCGCCTTCTTCATACCGGGCGCCACCGCCTGGATGGCGAAATACTGATGCCGGAGATTGACCGCGATGCGCTCGTCCCAGAAGGCCGGCGTTACATCGGCAATGACGTGCCGGTCATCGCGCGCGGCGTTGTTGATCAACACGGTGATGGTGCCGAACCTTCCGGCGATCTCACCGATGGCGGCCTGATAGGCGGCGATGTCGCGCACATCGCATTTGGTAAACAGCGGGGTGGGATAGCCGGCGGCCGTGAGCTTCTCGACCAGGACCTTCGAGGCGGGTTCATCGATGTCGACGAAGCCCACCTTGGCGCCCTGCCCGGCGAAATGCTCGACGATCGAGGCACCGATACCGGAACCGCCGCCCGAGACGAAGACGACGCGGCCGGCGAGGCTGGGATAAGAGGCGAATCGAGACATGGCTCCTCACAACGTGAACGGACGGAATACGATCTCACCCTCGAGCGTCGCGTCGGCGGCGAGGCGCGTTCGGGCAATTTGGCCGTTGGCGTGGCTCACCGGCTCGACGCAAAAATAGGCTTGATCCACCGGCGCGTAGATTACGACATGGCGGAACGGTTCGGAGGCCGTCAACTCGACGCGCAGGCGCCGTCGTGGCCAGATGATCGTCGCCTGGCCGTCCCAACCATCGAAGCAATTGTCGAGGACGACTCCGGCAACCGGTCGCGGCGTGTTGAAACTCCATTCCCGAGGCACGGCAATGCGTTCGATCGGCAAGCCTTCGGCGTCGGCGCGCCATACCGCCTGCGTGCGGCAGTGCAGCTGCGAGTCGTCGTCGCGCACGAAAAAGGGATGCAGGCCGAGGCCTGCAGGCACGGCGAAGCTTTCGCGATTGTCGATGGCCATGGTCACGGTCAGTCCCGACTCGTCGAGCCTGTAGATCTGTCGCGCGCGATAGCGAAATGGCCAGCCTGTGCGGCCGTCATGAACATAGGCGATTTCAGCCGACTGTGCGTCGCCGCGCACGACGTCCCAGGTGTGCGACCAGCCGTCACCGTGCATGGGATGGCGAACACCGGGCCAATTCGCCTCAAGATGGATGTCCCGCCCGTCGAAAGCGAGATGTCCGTTTGCAATGCGGTTGGAGAACGGCACCAGCGGATATGCCGAGCAGTCCGATCCCACGCCCGAGGCAATGGCAGCGGCATCGGCCGGCCGCAGCAGATCGACGGCGTCCCGCATGAAACGGACGATCGAGCCGCCGGCCGACGGTGCAAGGTCGACGGCCAGCCGCCCCGCTCGCAGCGACAAAATCGTCACGGTCCTCTCCACTGCTGTGTAGACTTCGCCATTCCCAACCAAACCGAGGAAGCGCTGACATGTCGACGAATATGCTGAAGAAGCGGCTGCAGGCCGGCAAGGCCTGCGTCAACGGCTGGCTCGCCATCCCCAACGGCTTCTCGGCGGAAGTCATGGCGCAGTGCGGCTGGGACAGCGTCACCGTCGACATGCAGCACGGCGTGCAGGACTACCTCTCGATGGTCACCTGCTTCCAGGCGATGGACAAGCACCCCATCACGCCGCTGGTCCGCGTGCCGTGGAACGAACCCGGCATCGTCGGCAAGGTGCTCGACGGCGGGGCGTGGGGCGTGATCTGCCCGATGGTGAACACCGCGGCCGAAGCCAAGGCGCTGGTCTCCTATGCGCTCTATCCGCCCAGGGGCAAGCGCAGCAACGGCCCGATCCGTGCCGGCGCCTATGGCGAGGCCACGCCCTACCAGGCGACGGCCAATGACGAGGTGCTGATCATCCCGATGATCGAGACCCAGGAAGCGATCGACAATATCGACACCATCCTCGATGTGCCGGGCGTGAGCGGCATCTACGTCGGCCCGTCCGACCTTGGCCTGTCGTTGGGCCTGGTGCCGAAGCTCGACCGTGACGAGCCGCAAGTCCTCAAGATCTACGAGAAGCTCACGACGGCCTGCAAGAAGCGCGGCCTGTTCGCGGGCATCCACAACGGCACGGCGAGCTACGCCGCCAAGGCTGTCGGCATGGGCTTCCAGTTCTGTACCATCGCCAACGATTCGGGCCTGCTGGCGATGGCCGCCAAGGCTGCGGTGAGCGGCTTCCGCAAGGAAGCCGGCGCGGTCGCCGACAAGTAGAGCGGTGCTGATCGCCAACGCCGTCCTGCCGGACGGCACGCAACGTCATATCGACGTCACGGGAGGGCGGATCGCCGCCCTCCTCCCCGCCTCGGCCGGCATTCCGGCCGGCGACGATGTCCTGGACCTCGCCGGCGCCTTGCTGCTGCCGCCCCTGGTCGACGGCCACATCCATCTCGACAAGACCCTGCTCGGCCTGCCGTGGGTACCCAACCAGGCCGCCGGCAACCGGGTCGCCGACCGCATCGAGGCCGAACGCAAGGTGCGGGCGGCGCGCACTATGCCGGAGTCGGAGACCGGATCGAACCTCGTGCGCCAGGTGGTGGCCAGCGGCACGCTGCACATGCGCAGCCACGTCGACATCGACAACCAGCTTGGCCTCAGGAACCTGCATGAGGTCCTGAAAATACGCGAACGCTTCCAGGGCTTCTTACCATCCAGATCGTGGCCTTCCCGCAAAGCGGCATCCTGCGTTCGCCAGGAACCGCCGATCTGCTGGACGCCGCCATTGCCGAAGGAGCCGATCTGGTGGGCGGGCTCGATCCCGTGGGCATCGACGGCGATCTCGACGGTCATCTCGACGCGGTCTTCGGCATCGCCGAGCGGCGCGACGTGGGTGCCGACATCCATCTGCACGACGGCGGCGAAGGCGGCATCGCGCAGCTGGTCGCCATTGCCGGGCGCACGACCGCCGCCGGGCTGCGCGGCAAGGTGGCCGTCAGCCACGCCTTCGCGCTGGGCTCCGTCGATGTCGATATGGTTGCCCGCACGGCCGATGTGCTCGCAAAAGCCGGGGTGGCGATCATGAGCCATGGACCGGGCGGGGCCGCGATCCCGCCGCTCGCGTTGCTGCGCCAGCACGGCGTGGAAGTGTTCGGCGGCTCCGACAATATCCGCGATGCCTGGTCGCCCTTCGGCAACGGCGACATGCTCGACCGTGCCATGACGATCGGCTATCGCGCCAATTTCCGCCACGATCACGAACTCGAATTCGCCTTCGACATGGTGACCGGTGCCGCCGCCCGCGTCCTCGGTATCGAAGGTTATGGCCTCGCGGTGGGGGCCGCCGCCGATTTCGTGGCTGTCGAGGCGGGCTCGGTCGCCGAGGCCATCGCCGCCCGTCCGCGCCGCAAGTACGTGATCAAGAACGGGCGCGTCGTTGCAGAAGACGGCGTGTTCGCAGCCTAACCGACGATTTCGCCGCGGAAGGCCCAGCGCGTCATGCGCTTTTCGACCATGGCGCAGACCGCGTACATCGCCACGCCCATGATGGCGATGGCGAACAGGCCGGCGAAGGTCGTGGGTGCGTCGTTGCGCGCGCTGGCCGACAGCATCAGGAAGCCGATGCCGTTGTTGCCGCCTACCGTCTCGGAGATCACCGAGCCGAT
>JAUXWB010000299.1 GCA_030684475.1 Reyranella sp.
CTCGGCGTGCCGATCAGCTTCGTCTTCCAGACGCTGTCGATCTACATGGGCTCGGCCTTCGTCAACGACTTCAACATCCTCGGCCGCACCTATCGCGTCACCGCCCAGGCCGACAATCCCTATCGCCTGACCTTGCGCGACGTCGCAAATCTCAAGACCCGCAGCGTCAGCGGCGAGATGGTGCCGATCGGCTCGGTCGCGACCTTCAACGACACCACCGGCCCCTATCGCGTGGCGCGCTACAACCTCTATCCGGCGGCCGAGGTCCAGGTCGCCCTGCAGCGCGGCTACTCCTCGGGCCAGGGCATCGCCACCATGGAGGCGCTGGCCGCCAAGGTGCTGCCCTCGGGCTTCGACTTCGAATGGACGGAGATCGCGCTGCAGGAAAAGCTCGCCGGCAGCACCGCCGCGCTCGCCTTTGGCTTGGCCGTGCTGTTCGTGTTCCTGCTGCTGGCGGCGCTCTACGAGAGCTGGCTGCTGCCGCTCGCCGTCATCCTGATCGTGCCGATGTGCATCCTGGCGGCCATGATTGGCGTCAACATCCGCGGCCTCGACCGCAATGTCCTGGTCGAGATCGGCCTCGTGGTGCTGGTGGGCCTGGCGGCCAAGAACGCCATCCTGATCGTGGAGTTCGCCAAGCAGGCGCACGAGCAGGGCATGAACCGCTACGACGCCGCGGTCACCGCCGCCAAGACCCGGCTCAGGCCCATCCTGATGACCTCGCTCGCCTTCATCCTGGGCGTGGTGCCGCTGGTGATCAGCGAGGGCGCCGGCGCCGAGATGCGCCAGTCGCTGGGCACCGCGGTATTCGCCGGCATGCTGGGTGTCACCCTGTTCGGCCTGATCTTCACGCCGGTGTTCTACGTGATCTGCACCGGCCTGTCGGAGCTGCGCTTCAAGTGGCGCAAGCAGGAGATCAAGGAGTTCAAACCCGAGTAGGCCGGAGCGCGGCGGGCGGTGGGCCGAGCAGCGCGAACGCCACCTGCACGATGCCGGCGGCGAGGCCCATGGCCACGCCCAATCGCCACGCGAGGTCGTAGGAGCCCAGCGCGTCGAACAGCAGGCCGCCGCCGAGGGCGCCCAGAAAGCTGCCGAGCTGGTGGCTCATGAAGGCGACACCCTGGATCATCGCCTGCCAGCGCAGGCCGAACATCTCCGCGACCGAGCCCGCCACCAGCGGCCCGACACCCAGCCAGAGGAAGCCCATCATCGAGGCGAAGACCAGCGTCGTGAGTGGCGTCGGCGGCAGGAAGAAATACCAGGCCAACACGATCGAGCGCGCGATGTAGATGCCGCCCAGCAGGGCGAGCTTGGACCAGCGACCGCCGGCCCAGCCGAAGAACAGGCTGCCGAAGACATTGAACAGCGCAATCGCGCCCAGCGCCGACGCCGAAAGCGTCGGGTCCATGCCGCAGATCGCGAGGTAGGCCGGCAGGTGGGTGGTGATGAACAGGAGCTGCATGCCGCAGACGAAGTAGGCCGTCGTCATCACCAGGAACGGCAGGCTACGCGTGGCGCCAGCCAGTGCTGCGCGCGCCGAAACATTGCCGATCTGGTTGGGCTGCGCGGCAGGCAGCGCCACCCCGTCGACCCGGCCCGCAACCCAGGCAGCCGGCAGCATGAAGACGGTGAGCGCCAGGAAGCCCAGGATTCCAGCCCGCCAGCCATGATCCGCGGTCAGCATCTGGCCGAGCGGCGCCGACAACAAGGCGCCCAGCGAGCCCGTCGCCGTGATCGCGCCCAGTACGAAGCTGCGGACATGGCCCGGCACGGACCGTGAGCCGACCGCGAGCGCGATGGCCGAGGCGGTGCAGGCGAGGGCCATGCCGATCAGCACACCTCCACCCAGCATGACGCCCGCCATGCCGTCGGCCATCGCGAACAGGAACAGGCCCGCGATATAGAGCACCGTGCCCGCCACCATCACCGGCCGGAAGCCCACGCGCACCGCCATCGCGCCGGCGACCGGCTGCAGAAAACCCCAGGCGAGGTTCTGCACCGACATTGCGAAGGCGAAATCTGAGACGGTGAGCGCGATGTCGCGCGTGAGCGGCTGCATGACCAGCCCGAAGCTCTGGCGCACGCCCATGCCGAGGCTCAGCATGATCGACGCGCCGAGCAGGATCGGCATGACGGGCCGCAGCTCTTTCAGCACACTCATCGCCCTACCGATCCTTGATTACACAGGTCTGTGTACTTTACTGTCCGGCGGGAGGAGGTCAAAGCCAATGACGCGAGCGGCCGGCAAGGCAGCCATGCAGGAGCGCATCCTCGAAACGGCGGACCGGCTGTTCTACGGCCAGGGCATCCGCGCCGTCGGCGTCGACACGATCGCGGCCGAGATCGGCATCAGCAAGCGCACGCTCTACAACCACTTCCCGTCGAAGGACGAACTGATCGTGGCCTATCTGTCGCGGCGGCTGAAACCGGCGCCGCCTTCCGACAAACCGCCGGTGCAGCAGATCCTCGGCAATTTCGAACGGCTCGAACGCACCATCGCGGGCGGCGTCTTCCGCGGTTGTCCGTTCGTCAATGCCGTGGCCGAGCTCAAGGAGCCGGCGCATGCCGCCAACAAGATCGCGCTCGCCTTCAAGGAACAGCGGCGCGGCTGGTTCCGCGACCTTCTGGTTCGCCTTGATGTCGACGATCCGGAAATGCTCTCGCTGCAGCTCCTGCTGCTGGTGGATGGTGCGATTGCCGCCGCCATCGTCCGCGGCGACCCCAAGGTCGCGGCGGCGGCGCGCGATGCGGCGGCTGTGCTCCTGAAAGCCGCCACCGCAAAAGTGCCGAAAAGGCCTAGGTCGGGTTAGGCCGGAGGACGCGGTGCAGGTCGAGCACCGGCGGATCCTGCCCAAGCTGCGACAGCAGCGTGTGGACCTGGGCGCGGTGATGTGTCTGGTGATTGAAGAAGTGTGGCAGCAGGACGTCGAGCGGGTCCTCTGACGTGAGGCCGGCGTTGTTGACGTAGCGGATCGAGCCGGCCGCGAAGTCGCGCGGCAGATCCGCGACGAACCGCTCGATGCGGGCGTCCATGGCCACCCGCGCGGCGCGCAGGTCGGCGAAATCGTCGTACAGGATGGCGCCGAGATCGGTCGACGGATGGGCGCCGCCTGCGAAGCGGGTCATCCAGATGCGATCGCCCAGCAGCAGGTGGTTGAGCGTGCCGTGGACGTTTCCGAAGAACGCCCCGAGGTCGCGCCGGCGCTCCTCGTCGGAGAGCCGGACGCACGCCTCGTAGAGCGTCTCGTTGGCCAGTCGGTTGTAGCGGGCGTAGTGCCCCAGGGTGCGGTCAACGGCGGCGTGGTCATGCCTCCTGTTTAGCGCGCCGCGGCGGAAATCCAACCGACGTGGAAGCTGTTCGAAATCCAGCGGCCGAGATCGCTGAACAGGCCGGCAACGGCCTCTGCGCGCAGGCGGTGGGCGCGGTCGACGTGGGCCTGATACTCGGGAATCGAAGAATGCGGTGTCGAGAACATAAAACTCTCCTTGAGGTTGAAATGTATATAATTCCAATCTCTCAGGATTTAATCTGTACATATTGACCAATACTGATGAATATATTTCACTAATCCAGCAATGATCGATCATGCCAGCGAAATGGCCGCCTTCGTGCGAGTCGTCGATTCCAAGGGCTTTTCCGCCGCCGCCTCGGGCCTCGGCCTGACGCCGTCGGCCGTGAGCAAGTTGATCACCCGGCTGGAGACCCGGCTGGGCGTCCGCCTGCTGCAACGCACGACCCGGGCACTCCATCTCACCGCCGAGGGCGAGGTCTTCTACGGCGCCGCCCGCCGCATCGTGAGCGATATCGAAACCATCGAGAGCCAGATTTCCGGCCAGCGCGACACGCCGCATGGCCTGCTCAAGGTCACCACCTCGCTCGCCTTCTCGACGCACCAGCTGGCGCCGGTGATCTCGGAATTCATGGCGCGCCATCCGCTGGTGCAGCTCGAGCTGCTGCCGACCGACCGCGTGATCGACATGGTCGAGGAGGGCATCGATATCGCCATCCGCATCGGGCGGCTGGCCGACACCAGCTTCATGGCGCGCAAGATCGGCGAGGACAGGCGCCTGATCTGCGGCGCGCCGTCCTACCTGACGCGTCACGGCACGCCACGCCGGCCCGAGGACCTGGCCCGGCACAGCTGCATCGTCTCGCGCGAACGGGCCTATCTCAACCGCTGGCAGTTCCGTATGGACGGCCCAGGGGGTAGCGACATCCGCGAGATCGAGGTTGCGGGCCGGGTCAGCGTCAACGAGGGCGAGATGCAGATGCAGCTCGCCCTGCAGGGCATCGGCATCGTGCGACTGACGCGGCTCACCATGGCCCAAGCGATCCGAGACGGTGCGCTGGTGCCGCTGCTGGGCGACTTCTCGGCCGACGAGCCGGTGCCGATCCACGCCGTCTACCCGCACCGCCGGCACCTCGCCTCCAAGGTTCCGGCGTTCGTGAATTTCCTCATCGAGAAATTCACGCCGCCCCCCTGGGAGATATGAGCGGGAGATATGACCCGGAAGTATGATCTACTGCAGCCAACCCGGGAGGACACCATGGCCGACGCCATCGACGATCTGTTCCGCCGCTTCGGCAAGGCCTTCAACAAGGCCGACGCCGAGGAGATCGCGGCCTGCGTCACCGACGATTTCGAGTGGCGCCTCAATGCCGGCGGTGCGCCGGCCGGCCGCGTGCTCAAGGGCAAGGGCGATTTGCGCGCCCATTTCGCCGACAAGTCCAAGGCGCATCGCGAGGCGCGCTATTCCGAAGCCCGCATCCACCGCGCCGGCGACAAACTGTTCGGCACCTTCCGCGTCACCGGCATCGATCATGCCGGCAAACCATTCGATCGCTACGGCATCGACCTCTACGAGGTGAAGGACGGCAAGATCGCGCTCAAGGACAGCTACCTGAAAGCCGACTGACGTGGCGAACGACACGGTCCTCCGCGAGATCGACAGGCGCGGCGTGGCGACGGTCACGCTCAACCGGCCGCACGTGAACAACGCCTACAACGGCGAGCTGATCGATGGCCTGCACGCCGCAATGGACGCGCTCGGCCGCGAGGCGGGGCTGCGCCTCGTCGTGCTGCGCGGCAACGGCCGGCATTTCCAGGCCGGCGCCGATCTCGCCTGGATCAGCGGCGTCTCCCGGCAATCGCCGGCCGAGAACGAACGGGTGAGCCGGCTCACCGCCGAGGCGATCCGCCGGCTCGACACCTGCCCGGTGCCGACACTCGCCCTGATCCAGGGCGGCTGCTTCGGCGGCGGCACCGGCATCGCCGCGGCCTGCGATGTCGTGGTGGCGAGCGAAGACGCGGTCTTTTCCATCGCCGAAACGCGCTGGGGCCTGATGGCCGGCATCATCCTGCCGCAGCTCTGCCAGGCGATGGGCGTGCGCCAGGTGCGGCGCTATGCGCTCACCGGCGAGCGCTTTGGCGCCCAGGAGGCGCGGCGCCTCGGTCTGGTGCACGAGGTCTGCCCGACCGGCGGCCTCGACGACGCCGGCGGCAGGATCATCGAGGCGGTGCTGATGAACGCGCCCGGCGCCACGACCGCCACCAAGCTCAGGACGTTGGCCGCGGCCCGCTCCTTCATCGACGACGGCGCACTGCGCGACCTGATCGACGAGCACGCCCGCACCCGTCAGCAGGCCGAAGCCACCGAAGGCCTCGCCAGCTTCCGCGAGAAGCGGAAGCCCGCCTGGTATCCCGCCTAGTCGAGACCCTCGAACAGCGCTGTCGAAAGGTAGCGCTCGGCAAAATCGGGGACGATCACCACGACCCGCTTGCCGGCATTCTCAGGCCGCGCGCCCACAGCCATCGCGGCGGCAATGGCGGCGCCGCCGGAAATGCCGATGGGAATGCCTTCCAGCGCCGCCATGTCGCGGGCGGCCTTGAAGGCCGCGTCGTTGGCGACCTTCACCACCTCATCGATCACATTGCGATCGAGAATGTCGGGCACGAAGCCCGCCCCGATGCCCTGGATGGGATGCGGCGAGGGCTGGCCGCCTGACAGGACCGGGCTCGCTTCCGGCTCGACGGCAACGACCTTGAGGTCGGGCAGCCTGGGCTTCAGGGCCTGGCCTACGCCGGTGACGGTGCCCCCGGTGCCGACGCCCGAGACGAAGACATCGAGCTTGCCCGCGGTATCTCGCCAGATCTCCTCGGCCGTCGTGCGCATGTGGACGGCGGGATTGGCCGGATTCTGGAACTGCTGCGGCATGAAGCTGTTGGGCACGGACTTCAGCAGTTCCTCGGCCCTGGCGATGGCGCCCTTCATGCCCTTTTCGCGCGGCGTCAGTTCTAGCTGCGCACCGAGGAACCGCAGCATCTTGCGGCGCTCGACCGACATCGAGTCCGGCATGGTGAAGATCACGCGGTAGCCGCGCGCCGCCGCGACGAAGGCAAGCCCGATGCCGGTGTTGCCCGAGGTCGGCTCGATGATGGTGCTGACGCCAGGCACGATCCTGCCGGTCTTTTCGGCGGCGTCGATCATGGCGACGCCGATGCGGTCCTTCACCGATGACATCGGGTTGAAAAATTCGAGCTTGGCCAGGATCTCGGCTTTTACGCCGTCACGCTTGGGCAGGCGGTTGAGCTTCACGAGCGGCGTTGCGCCCATGGTCTCGGTGATGTCGCTGTAGATGCGGCCGCGGAATTCTGGCGTGGGGGCTTGCTGGTTCATGCTTGGCTTATAGATGATCCGCGCAGGCCGTGTAAGATTGCCTCTAAGTTCCAGCGTGGGTCCAGCCAGCCTTGGTTCAGATAAGGTGAAAACGCCGCTCGACCGTTGCGATGGCGCGCTCCTGGCGGCCTTTGCCGCCGTTGCACTCCTCGGCACCTGGAACAACTGTCTGCTGGTGAACGACGGTGGCGTGCAGTTGTCTTCCGGCTGGCTTGGCAATGCCTGGGATCTCTACCTCAGCCAACTCTCGGGGCGCGCCATCGCGCTGCTGGTGACCTTCGGGCCCGCATGGGCCGCACGGTGGGCGTTCGATCTTGGTCCGGCGAGCTACGTCACGGTGGCGCATGCGCTCTATTTCGCCGTGCCGCTGCTCTTGTGGGTGGCGATCCGCGCGATCGAACCGCATCGCGTGTTTTCGCGGCTCTATCTCGCGACAGCGCTCGCGCTGGTGTATTTCCCGACCGAACTGATCCTCGGAGCAGGCCTGTGGATGATCTGGGTTGCCGTGGCGGTCGATCCGGCGCGATCGATGCGGCAGGTGGTGATGACCTAGCTCCTGCTGGGCCTGGCCATGGCCCTCGTTCATCCCGCGCTGGCGTTGATGAGCCTGGTCTATGCGGCCGTAGGCGGCGTGCTCTCGGCGTTCGGCCGGGGTCCCCCGAGACGAACACTGGGAGCCGCCCTGGCGATGTCGTCGCTGCTGCTCGCGGCCTATGGCGTAACCTCCACGCTTCTGCCGCCGACCAATCCGACGATCCTCCGTGCACTCACCAACAATCGATACGACTACATCGATCCAGTGTGGATGTTCGTGACCATGGCGCTCTTTCCGATGCTGCCGGCGCTGTGGCTGCTCTTGGTGGCACCCGGGCTCGAGACGGCACGCCTGCGCTGGCGTCTTTCATCGCGCGCCGAGACGGTCGTAGCCGTGCTCGGCTTGTGGTTTGCTGCCAATGGCGTCAGCCTTCTGACGTGGCTCTTTGCGCGCCATACCGCGGGCTACGTGCTCGCTCTTGCCCTCGTGCTGGCTCTGGCGGCTCCCGCCGGCGCTTGGCTGGCGCGGGCGCGACGGCCGCTGATGCTGTTCGCCGTGATCATGACCGTTGCGGCCTCTTCCTATGCCATCGATCTCAGCCTGCTCGGTCGATTCCTCGACCAACGCGGCGACAACGGCGCCGTCGATGTCGACGCCTCGGCGTCGCAGCCCTGGCCTCCGCGGCAGAGGGTAACATTCGGGACCAGGGCCTATTTCAAGTGGGCGGCGGGCGACGACTACGTGCGTGATGTCGTCGTCCCCGACTATGACTGGTATCTGGTGACCTTGGCCTTCCAAAGCTTCTTCAGCTCCGACGGCCGGACGGTGTTGTTTCATCGCATTCCCGCAAAGGGCTGGATCCCTTTTGAATGCGCCCCCGTCGAACAGACGCTCAGCAGTGCCCGCGGCGAGGCCCGCCTGATGTTCCTCCGCTTCCTCGCCGAGCACTACTGCGTGCGCTGAGGCAGTGGGTCTATTCCGCCGCCTGCTTCTGCGCGGTCCGGTCGGGCGTCAAATCATATGTCGTGAACTGCTTGTTGTGCGCCGGCATCGGGCATGCCTCCAGATGGCCCTCGCCGGGGCGCATCAGGATCATCGCCGTCGTGGCGGTCATGACGCCGCGCGTGTTGAGCCGGGGCGGGCGGCACACCGACCAGGGCGCGTTCCAGTCGTCGAAGAAGGCGGCGCGGAAATCTTCCAGCGTGAGCTTGCCGCGCTTGGGGGAGAGCTGATCGCGCACGCGCTTGTCGCGGTAGATCGAGCATGGCGTCTCGGCGAGACCGGTGTCCTTGACCTTGGCGCGCGCCGCCTCGGCGATCCAGTGATTGGCGTGGACGTAGAGTCCGCGGTCCGGCGCCAGCCAGAACGTGTCGTCGGGGGCGCATTCGAAGCCGAACGCCTCGCCACCGCCGCCATCGCTGGTCGCGTGGCTGACGGCCATGTGGTTGGAGCCGGGCTTGGGCGTCGAGACGATCGTCTGGACCGCCTGCGCGAGATGGGCGGCTTCCAGCACCTTGCGCCGGATGAAGGGCAGCGGCACGCCGGCGCCGCGCTGGTAGTCGCGGTCGCATTCCAGCGCATTGGCGGTGAGGCCGATGCCGGCCGAGTTGAGGCCCGAGCGGGCGAGGCCGCCGGCTTCGGTGAAGGTGAGGATGTCGGGCCCGTCGTCGCGGCGGATGCGCAGCACGACGCCGGTCTCGGCGCATTCGGCGCGCCAGTCCCAGTTCTGGCCGTGCAGCAACACACCGTCGGCACTGGCCTCGGGCAGCGCCAGTGCCGCCGTGCAGCCATCGGGGAAGTGCTGGGCCGACTTCTGGCGGCGCGCCGCCGCCACCATCTCGGTGCGGGCATTCATCAGCATCACGGCGGCGAAGGGCTCGCCCGCGCCCTCGGCGATGCCGCGCATCTCCTCGACATAGGCCGGGTCGAAATGATCGATCGCCGGCACCATCGCCTCGGTGCGGCACTCCAGTTCCTTCCACTCGACGCCGCTCTTCAGGAGCGACTCGGCGTACATCTTGGCGCCGCGCTTGATCCGGTCGGCGACAGCCTTGCCATGCGTGCGGCCACGCTCGCGCGGGCTGCCCGCGAGGTCGATCAGCGGAAAGGGAGCGTAGTCGGTCATGCAATGTCTCCTAGCCGTGGCCGAGCAGTGCCTGCCGGAAGCGATCCTTCAGATGCGCGCCATCCTGTGGCGGCATCACGAACTCCAGCTTCTCGACCATCACCTTGACCAGCCTGAACACCGGACCCTTCCTGGTCCGCGCGTCCTTGACCAGCTGGGCCACCTCGCCCGCGTCGCGCACCGTAGCCGAATCGGCAATGCCGCAGCCCTTGGCGATCATGGCGAGATCGGTGCCGGCGCCCGAATCGGTCGGGCCGTTGTTGCGCGGAGCGGTGGCCGTCGCCTGGTTGCCGGTCTCGCCG
>JAUXWB010000300.1 GCA_030684475.1 Reyranella sp.
CCACGGTGCGCACCGGCAGCAGCACGGCGAAGGCCTGCCAGATCTCGTCGTAGAGGCCTGACTTGCGGATCTCGTCGAGATAGACGGCGTCGACCTGGCGCAGCAGGTCGAGCTTCTCCTTCGTGATGTCGCCCGGGATGCGGATGGCGAGGCCGGGGCCGGGGAACGGATGGCGGTTGACGAGGTCGGCCGGCAGGCCGAGCTCGCGGCCGAGCGCCCTCACCTCGTCCTTGAACAGCTCGCGCAAGGGCTCGACCAGCTTCATCTTCATGCGTGCCGGAAGCCCGCCGACATTGTGATGGCTCTTGATGGTGACCGAGGGGCCGCCGGTGAAGGAGACCGATTCGATCACGTCGGGATAGAGCGTGCCCTGGGCCAGGAACTCGGCGCCGCCGATCTTCCTGGCCTCGGCATCGAACACGTCGATGAACAGCGAGCCGATGGTCTTGCGCTTCTTCTCGGGGTCGGTGACGCCGGCCAGCGCCTTCAGGAACAGGTCCGAGGCGTCGGCATGGACCAGCGGGATGTTGTAGTGGTCGCGGAACAGGCTCACCACCTGGTCGGCCTCGCCCAGGCGCAGCAGGCCGTGGTCGACGAACACGCACTGGAGCTGGTCGCCGATCGCCTCGTGCAGCAGCACGGCCACGACCGAGGAGTCGACGCCGCCGGAGAGGCCGCAGATCACGCGGCCCTTGCCGACCTGGGCGCGGATCTGGGCGATGGCGCGCTCGCGGAAGGCGGCCATGGTCCAGTCGCCGGTGGCGCCCGCGATTTTCAGCGCGAAGTTGCGCAGCAGCTTGGCGCCGTCGGGCGTGTGCATGACCTCGGGGTGGAACTGCACGCCGTAGTAGCCGCGCTTCTCGTCGGAGATGGCGGCGAAGGGCGCGTTGTCGCTGGCGGCGATGACGCTGAAGCCGGGCGGCAGCTTGGTGACGCGGTCGCCGTGGCTCATCCAGACCTGCTTGCGGTCGCCGGGCGCCCAGACGCCGTCGAACAGCGCCGAGCCCGCCTTGACCTCGACCTCGGCGCGGCCGAACTCGCGGTGGTGGCCGCTCTCGACCGTGCCGCCCAGCTCCTTGGCCATGGTCTGCTCGCCGTAGCAGATGCCGAGAACAGGCACTTTGGCGGCGAAAATCGCGGGATGGGCCGAGGGCGCCTGGCCCTCGATCACCGAGGCAGGGCCGCCGGAGAGGATGATGCCCTTGGGGTCGAAGCTCTTGATCCGGGCTCCGTCGACCGACTGGAAGGGGTGGATTTCGCAGTACACCCCGGCTTCGCGCAGGCGCCGGGCTATGAGCTGGGTGACTTGGGAACCGAAATCGACGATCAGCAAACGGTCGGTCATGGGGGGATATAAACAGCGCGGCTGTGGGCAGCAAGCCGTGGTGGTGTGGATACCTCCTGGCGCCACCGTGTTGGCCACGAAAAGGCTGTCATCCCGAGCGCAGCGAGGGTGTGGATTCACGTTCGAAGCGCAACAGTTTAGCAAGAAAGACTTCAGCCGGGGTCCTGAACTGCAGGCACTTTCGCGGCGTGTTGTTGTAGGCGGCGATCCAAGCGTCGAAGAGCTC
>JAUXWB010000302.1 GCA_030684475.1 Reyranella sp.
GCTTCACGACCTCGCGCACCGGGCCGATCTCAGCGACGCGGCCGGCATACATCACGGCGACGCGGTCCGCGGTTTCGGCGATCACGCCCATGTCGTGCGTCACCAGCATCACCGCCGTGCCGTGTTCGCGGCACAGCCGCTTCAGGAGCGCGATGATCTGGGCCTGGATCGAGACGTCGAGCGCGGTCGTCGGCTCGTCGGCCACGATCAGCCGCGGCCCGGCGCAGAGAGCGAGCGCGATCACGACCCTCTGACGCATGCCGCCGGAGAACTGGTGCGGGTAATGGTCGATGCGGCTCTCGGCGCCCGGAATGCCGACCTCCTTCAGGAGATCGAGCGCCCGTGTCCTTGCCGCGGCGGCCGACAGCGGCAGATGCGTCTGGATGGTCTCGACGAGCTGGCGGCCCACCGAATAGAGCGGGTTGAGGCTGGTCAGCGGGTCCTGGAAGATGGCGCCGATGCGGGCACCGCGGATCTTGCGCATCTCCTCATAGGGCAGGTTGTCGATGCGCCGGCCTTCGAGTCGGATCTCGCCGCCGGCGATACGGCCCGGCGGCTCGAGCAGGCCGATGATGGCATTGCCGGTCAGCGACTTGCCGGCACCCGATTCACCCACCACGCCCAGCACCTCGCCCGGCGCGATGTCGAAAGAGACGTCGTCGACGGCCAGCAGGGTGCCGCGGCGGGTCGGGAATTCGACCCGGAGGTTCTTGACCTCCAGCAGTGGCGGATTGTTGGTTTGCGTGACCATCAGCGCAGCTTGGGATTGAGGGCATCGCGCAGCCAGTCGCCCAGCAGGTTCACCGCCAGCACCAGCGCGGCCAGGGTGACGCCGGGAAACACGGTGATCCACCAGTCGCCGGACTGCAGCACCTCGTTGCCGAGGCGGATCAGCGTGCCCAGCGACGGCTCGGTCGACGGCAGGCCAACGCCGAGGAACGACAGCGTCGCCTCGGTGATGATGGCAAGGCCGAGGTTGATGGTGGCGATGACCAGCACCGGCCCGGTGACGTTGGGCAGCACATGGCGAACCATGATGAGCAGCGGCGACAGACCGATCACCCGCGCCGCCTGGACGTATTCCTTGTTCTTCTCGACCATCACCGAGCCGCGCACGGTCCGCGCGTACTGAACCCAGAACGACAGCCCGATGGCGCCAACGATCACGTAGATCGCGATCTCGTCGTGGCGCTGCACCGAGATGATGCCGCGCACCACACCGTCGATCAACAGCGCCACCAGGATCGCCGGGAAGGTGAGCTGGACATCGGCGATGCGCATGATGAGCGCATCGACCGCGCCGCCGATGTAGCCGCTCAGCAGGCCAAGCGCGATGCCGAGCGTCATGGCGACGACCACCGAGGCGAGGCCGACCAGCAGCGACAGTCGCGTGCCGTACATGATGGACGAGAGGATGTCCCTGCCCTGGTCGTCGGTGCCGAGCGGGAAGGCCCAGTCGCCGTCAGCCGACACCAGCACCGGCGGCTTGAGCCCGTCGGTGAGGCTGAGCGTCGCCGGGTCGAACGGCGTGTGCGGCGCCAGCACCGGCGACAGGAACGCAATCGCCACGATCAGGAAAGTGACGGTGGCTGCGCTCACGGTCATCGGCGAGGATTTGAAGCTCCACCAGACGTCACTGTCGGCGGCGCGATGCAGCCACCCGGTAGCGGGCGAGTCCTTCGCCATCTCAGTGTCCCGCCACGCGCGCCGCGCCGCCCTGGCTGCGCAGGCGCGGATCGACGACGAAATAGAGCAGATCGACCGTGAGGTTGATCAGCACGAACAGCAGCCCGATCAGCAGCAGGTAGGCCGCCATCACCGGAATATCGGAGAATTGTACCGACTGGATGAAGAGCTGCCCGACGCCCGGCCAGGCGAACACCGTTTCCGTGACGATGGCGAAGGCGATCAGGGCGCCGAGCTGGAGCCCGGTGACGGTGATCACCGGCACCAGCGTGTTCTTGAGTGCGTGCCCGAAGTTGATGGCGCTGTTGGTGAGGCCGCGGGCCCGGGCGAACTTGATGTACTCCGTGCGCATGACCTCGAGCATTTCCGAGCGCACCAGCCGCATCAGCAGGGTGAGCTGGAACAGGCCCAGGGTGATCGACGGCAGGATCAGGGCTTTCAGCCCCGACCAGGTCAGGAAATTGGTGGTCCACCAGCCGATCTGCACGGTCTCGCCGCGTCCGAAGGACGGCAGCAGCCGGAGCCACACGGCGAACACCAGGATCAGCAGGATGCCGATCAGGAAGGTGGGCAGCGATATGCCGATCAACGACACCGCCTGGAACAGCCGGCTCGTCCAGTGTCGCGGATAGAGCCCGGTATAGACGCCCATCGGCACGCCGACGAACAGCGCGAACACGGCAGCGCAGAACGACAGTTCGAGGGTTGCCGGCACTCTCTCCAGAATGAGCCGGCCGACCGGCTCAGAGGTACGGTACGAGAGCCCGAACTTGCCCTGCGCGGCATTGACGATGAAGTTGAGGAATTGTAGCGGCGCCGGGTCGTTCAGCCCCAGCTTCTCGCGCAGTGTCTCGCGTTCCTCCATCGACGTGTCCTGGCCGACCATGGCGTTGATCGGATCGCCGACGTAGCGGAACAGGGAGAACGCAACCACTCCGACCGTCAGCAGCACGGCGATCGATTGCAGGAGACGTCTCAGGATAAAGGCAAGCATCGGATGATTGTTGGGCCCGGTCGCAGGCCTAGCAGGATTGACGCTAAAACGGAACCGGCCCCGGCCGCTTCATGCGCGCGACCGAGGCCGATCGTCCGAGTGTCCCAGTGCGGCTACTTCACCTGCACGAAGCGCAGGGGGAAGCTGTTGTCCGCGAGCTGCACCAGGTCGATGTTCTTGCGCGCCGCCCACACGACTGCCTGCTGATGCAGTGGAATGTAGGCGAAATCGTCGACATAGAGCTTGGTGGCGTCCTTGATCATGGCGTCGCGCTTGGCCTTGTCGGTCTCCTGCTCCATGGCGTCGGCGAGCTTGTCGAGCGCCGGGTTGGAATAGCCGCCGGCGTTGAACTGGCCCTTCTTGGTCGCCGGGTTCGGAGTCTGGATCAGGGCCTCGAAGACATTATGGACGTCGTAGGTCTGGGCCGGTGACCAGCCCAGCATGTAGAAGCTGGTCTCGCCCGGCTTGAGGTCGGATTTGCGCAGGATCTTGGCGAAGTAGAGGTTGCGGGTCTGTGCCCGCAGATTCACCTTCACGCCGATCTTCGCGAGCATCGCCACGACGGCCTGGCAGATCTTCTCGTCGTTGACGTAGCGGTCGTTGGGGCAGTCCATCCCGACCTCGAAGCCGTTGGGATAGCCGGCGTCGGCCAGCATCTTCTTGGCCTCTTCCGGCTTGAGCAGCGCCGGACGCTTGTCGAGCTCCTTGGTGTAGCCGTTGATGCCCGGCGCCACCATGAGGGTGGTCGGGAACGACTGGCCGCGCATCACGGTGCGCTTGATCGCATCGACGTCGATCGAGCGATGGATGGCCTCGCGGACCTTCTTGTCCTTGAACGGGTTCTTGCCCTTGACGTTCGACTCGAGCAGCTCGGGCCGCTCCTGGTCGAAGCCGAGGAAGACGACACGCGTTTCCGGCCCTTCCAGGACCTTGACGTTGGCGTCCTTCTTGAGGCTTTCCGTGTCGGCCGGCGGCACCTCGTAGGTCATGTCGATGTCGCCAGCCTTCAGCGCTGCGACGCGGGTCGCCGGGTTGGCAACTGGCGTGAAGATCACCTCGGTCAGATTGTGCGTGGGCTTGTCCCACCAGTTGGGATTGTTGACCAGGATGGTCTTTTCGCCGGCGCGACGTTCCTTGAGCATGAACGGGCCGGTACCCATGGCGTTGCGGGTGGCGAAGTTCTCCTCGTTCTTGGTCATGTCGGCGGAGTTGAGCGCGTTGTTCTTCTCGGCCCATGCCTTGGACATCATGCCGATGGCCGCCCATTTGTCGGCGAGCAGCGGATCGGGATACTTGGTCGTCACCTCGACGCGCTGGTCGCCGACCTTCTTGATCTCCTTCACCGAGACGAAGTTGCTGCCCATGTTCGAGCCGGGACCGTTGGCGCGGTTGAGCGAGAACACGACATCGTCGGCGGTGAACGGCGTGCCGTCGTGGAACTTCACGCCCGGGCGGATGTCGAAGAACCAGGTCGTCGGATTGGTCTGGCCCCATTTCGTCGCCAGCGCCGGCTCGAGCTTCAGATCCTTGTCGCGCCGGATCAGCGGCTCGTAGATGTTGGAGTTGAAGGTCAGGAGGAACGTCTCCTGACGCGCATAGGGGTCCATCGAGCTGACGTCGCCCGAATTGGCCCACTTGAACGTCTTGGCGTCGGCCGCGGTGGCAACCGACAGTCCGGCGCAGACGACGGCCGTCAGCGCCAACGAATGCCTGAAATTGAAGTTCATCTTGTACCCCTTCATGCGCGCCCCGCGCGAGCTTCTAGCTTACGGCCTCCCCGACTGCCGAGCCATGCGCGGGCGCATACTTTTCTACGTTGCACCCGCTGCGAGAGCCCGTCAATTGCACAAAAATTTTGCATGGTCACATAGGATGGACATAGGCCAGAAGCGGGTTACTGTAGCTCCTTCCTAGATTTATTGTAGGTGCGGCCATGAACGACGTCTCTCGCAGCTTCCGCGGCAATTCCAACGCCGCGCGCGACATTGCGCACCACTTGCACCCCTACACGAACTTCAAGAAGCACGAGGCCACGGGCCCGCTGACCATCGTGCGCGGTCGCGGCATCTACGTGACGGACGACGACGGTAAGGAATATATCGAGGGCATGGCGGGCCTATGGTCGGCGGCGCTGGGCTTCAGCAACGAGCGGCTGGCTACGGTCGCCTATGAGCAGATGAAGCAGCTGCCCTTCTATCATGCCTTCAACCAGCGCAGCCACGAGCCCGCGATCAACCTCGCCGAGAAGCTGAAGGCGATGGCGCCTGTGGAAATGTCGAAGGTGTTCTTCGCCAACTCCGGCTCCGAGGCCAACGACACCGTCGTGAAGATGGTGTGGTACATGAACAACGCGCTGGGCCGGCCGCAGAAAAAGAAAAACGTCTCGCGCATCAAGTGCAATCACGGCATCACCGTGGAGGCGGGCAGCCTGACCGTCCTGCCCAACAACCACCGCTCCATCGATCTGCCGAACGCCTGCATCATG
>JAUXWB010000321.1 GCA_030684475.1 Reyranella sp.
AAGAGGGGGCGGATGGCCGGTGGGGCCAGTGGCGTCAGTCGCCAGGTCGGCGTCTGGCCGAGGCCGAGATAGGGCGCTTCCAAGGCCGAGATGACCTCAAGGTTATAATGAGCATCAGACCACAAAGGATTGATAGAATTATCTCTTTTCGTATAGCCGTGGGAGAATCGTTGGCGCCAGCCGGCGAGATTTCGGGTTTCCAGGGCAGGCCAACCCCGTGTAGGTGATCCGGGGGTTTGGCCCCGCTCCTAGGCGGGACATGGTGGGCCGTAGGCGGGACGATACCGGGACAAGAGGCCGTCAAACAGGCGTTTTGTGGCCTTCTGGAGTCGACCGGGCGGCGCTGGCCCTCGGCCGCATGAACTGGCCCCAAGGGCGCCTGGCGGGCCGCTGGTGGCACAGATCGCCCGACCGGCCGCCGGACGGGCCTTTCCGGCGACAAACCAATCAATAGAGGGACTTAGCAAGCGGCCACGGCGAGCCCGGCGACGATCGGCGCCCCGATCTTGGTGGCACAGATGCACAGATGGCACAGATGCCCGCGAAAACCCGGCAAAGCGTTGGCCCTGTGGGATTTTCCGCCCCTGCCACCATCGGGCCGGTCGCGCCGTGCCGAGTCGGGCGATAGAGGCCCGTCGCCGCCGATCTATCCCGTACCAGGCCCGTCGCGGTGACGACGCTTCGCGCGCGCCCGGAGGCCCTGCCGCGGCCCGGCTGGCCGCACTTCTCTCCACAGTCCCGGCACCGTTGAAGGACGGCCCCCCAAGGCCTACCTTTGAGGGGTCGCCCCGACAGCCGGAAAATCGGTCTGCCGGCGGGGTGTAGCCGGGCAACCGGAGCACCGATGGAGGGGATACACCGACCTCCCGGGGCGACGCGATCCTTCACAACTGCCCCGAGATCAGCACGTAGCGCCTGGTGTCGCGCAGCGCCTCGGTGCCGACTTCCTGGCCGCTGATGATCTCGTTCGCCCGTCGGTTCACCCGCCGGCCATCCTCGCGCGTCCTGATCGTGCGGCCGACGTCGATGATGAAGCGCGTGCCGCGGTCGGCCTCTGGCGCCACGACATAGACTAGGTTCCCTTTGTCGCGATCCCACAGCACCGCCGCGGGTCGCGCGATGTGCGCCGGCAGCCGTCGCATGATCCCCTCAGCCGGCCGGATCTCGCGCTTGAAGTCGCGCATGATGTGGGAGAGGCCCTGATCGGTGACGACGATGGCGCCGCTGTCGACGCGGCCCCGCGTCCGCAGGAAGTCGAGTGCCGGCTTCGAGAGGGCGCCGACGACGCGCATCTCGCCCTTCAGGTTCCGCGGGCTGAACAGGTCGAACCAGAGCGCGAAGGCATCAGCCAGCGCGTCGATCGTGGCGGGCGGGATCTCGACGGCGGCCACGCCGGGCGGCGTCGCCAGCAGCTTCTCGGCCATCTGCTCGGCCAGCTGTTCGCTCGCGCGCAGGCGCGCCGCCGCCTTGCCGACGTTGTAGCCCCAGCCCGGATCGATGCCGTGCGGCACCTCGATCGTCTGCCCGGTGCTGCGATTGAAGAAGCGCCTCGGCGGTCCGTCCGGCGGCAGCACCGTGATGCCGCGCCGGCGCGCCTCGCCCTCGGTGAGTTGGATCACGCCGCAGCGGCAATTCCAGCCGCACGGCGGATAGTGAACGTCCCACCAGGCATGATCGACCGGCAGGATGGTGCCGTGCCAGGCGCGGTGCTGGGGCCGCGTGCGGCGGTCGAGGATCGCCGAATACATGAGATACGGCAGGTCCGCCTTGGTGCGCTGGATCTGTTCCCAGCGGCCGGCCGCGTAGCTCACGCGCATGTTGACGTTGAAGATCAGCGCCAGCCTGCGATGGCTGCCGAGCTGGACGATCTCGCCGTCCTCCTCCTGGACGGTGCCCCACCATCCCTTGGCCTTGAGCACCGGCACGATCTGCTTCGAGAAGTCCGCCCCCGTGCCGCCCTCGGCCCGCGTCTTCGTCAGCGCGTCGAAGATGTCGCCGTTGATGTCGTAGCCCAGCGAGCGCGCGACGGTGAAGGCCGCCGCATGCTCGTCGTGCATCATGTCGGTCCAGCGGTTGGTCTGGCGCAGGTTCGCCCCGCGGCGCGCGAAGGCGGCGATGGCTTCGCGGAACGGGACGGGCCGAAGCTGGGCGACCGGCGGCGCCATCGTCTAGCTGGTCCGCCTAGCCATTGGGGTCGCTGGTCTCGCCGGCAAGTCTTGCCGCGAAGCGCGCCCGCGCGAGGATCTCCGCCACCTTGCCGGTGCCGAGCCTGTCCAGATGCTCGGCCAGCACCGCCTCCATCTCCTCAAGCGTGGTGCACGCGGCCAGCGCCTCGCCGAGACCGTCGATCTCGGGCACCCAGCCAAGGCCGGCGATGATGGCGTCGGTCGCCGCGTCGAAACTGTCGCGTGCGAGATCCCCGCGCCGTTCGCCCAGCTCGGCCGACAGCGTCGCGGTTCTCTTCTTCTTCGGTAGCACGCCGCCATCGTCCGACGGATCAGCCCGATCCTCCTCGGACGACGGCGGCGGCCCGCCGGGTTGTTCCCCCGGCTCCGGGCGCGCCATCGGCTTCAGCAGCACGACGGTCTTGCCCTTGGCGGGTTCGGTGAGCCCGAACATCGGATAGATCTGCGAGGCCTCGACCGGCAGGCCGCGATCGATCATCTCGCCCAGGTTCTCCATGATCAGCTCGATGTTGCGCTGATCGCCGAGACCGATCTTGATTGTCGGGTAGCCTTCCTGAGGGCCGTGGTTGAGGTCGATCGCCGGCCGCACCAGGTCGCGGTTCAAGGTCATCGACAGGATGCAGCCGTCGTAGAGCGCGATGGCGTCGCGCACGCCCTCGTGCACCCGGCCCACCGCATAGCCGCCCTTGCTGGCGTCGGTCGTGCCGGTCTGGCCCAGCACCAGCTTGGAGAGCTGCTCGTCGAAATAGGTGGCGTTGTCCTTGAACGCCGCCCCGCCGCCGGCGCCGCCGTCCGCCTTGGTGAACTCGATCGACATCCCCTCGGGCACGATCGCCGCGGCGTCGCGGCCGAGATTGCGCAACGCGGAGAGAAGCTGCGACCGTTCGGACCGCGAGGCACTGGCCGGGAACTTGCCCAGCCGCATCGGCAGCCCGTAGCGGTCGAGGAAGATCTGCCACGACTTGATGCTGAAGTTCTTGAACATCCATGCCCAGACGGCGGCACGGCCGAGCCCGTCGCGGATCGGGATGCCCGAATTCAGCCGGGCGCGATGGACGATCCAGCCGTAGGGCTTGAGCGGCTGCGGCTGGCCGCTGGCATCGAGCAGCAGCGGCGTCTCGAGGTCGACGCGGTCGTAGCGGAACCAGGCCTGCTCGCGGCGCTTGATCGCCGTCGGCATCCACTGCCGGGCACTGGTGTCCCAGATCGTCTTGCCGAAGGCCATGCCCTTGTCGAGCGCGTCGCCCAGCTCGAAGCGGACGTGGGTGAAGTCCGGCATCATCACGATCCGGCGGATGAAGTCGGCGTGATCGACGTGCTCGGCCTTGTCCGAGAAGGGATCGACCGTGATCGGCAGCTGCGCCAGGGCGGCGCGGCGCTGGAACAGGACGCCGCGATAGTGCCATTCGCGCTCCTGCACGTCGGACAGCAGGGCGTAGTAGCGCGACGGATCGGTGCCCTCGCTGTCGCGCAGGATGGCGGCCAGTCCGTCCGGCGAGAGGCCCCACGATGGATGTTCCGGCATCGGCTGGCGCACGCCGGTGATGGTGGCGCCGCCTTCCTCCTCGGTCAGGCGGGCGGTGTCGACCAGCTCGCCGCGATGGTCGCGCAGGATAGGCTTCAGGGCCATGACTTCCTCACCCTCACCAGGTCGCGCGCCGATCGGCGGCGCGACGATCGCCTTCGTCGTCGAGATCCTCGGCGCGCATCCGCATGCGTCCGCGCTCGCCCGCGGCGGCCGGTTCGTAGACGTCGCCCGGACTGCCCTTCACGGCCTCGTATCCTTCCGTCGTGAAGGGCTCGGCGCGCGAGGCGGCGTAGGCCAGCACGGCGGCGACAGCCACGTCGCCGTGGCGCTGGCCCTTCTTCGCGCCCTTCTCGGCCGTGCGCTTGTTCTCCGGCACGCGCGGGATGCCGGCCACCAGCGTGACCAGCCGGAAGTCGGCGAAGATGTCGCGATCGTTGGGCAGGTCGGCGGTACGATCCTCGACCGCGGCCTTGAGGCGCGGGAAGTTGTCGAGATACCAGTCGGCCGTGAACTTGACTGCCTCGACGCGGTCCATGCCGAACCGCTGCTGCATGCGCTCGGCGAGATAGGCGCCGTTGCCGGTGGCGTCGTACTTGGCGGCCTGGAAGCGCGGCAGGTTCTCGATCAGCGCCTTGTCGATCGCCTCCTGCTCCTTGAAGGGCACGTTGCGCAGCTCGATCACCAGCGCCGTGCGGCGGCGGTTGTTGCGGTCGGTCTGGTAGACGTAGCGGGCCGACACGTCGCCCGATCGCGCGAAGTCGCCACCCACCGCGCTCGGCTGGTCGACCGGGAGGCGCCGCAGCACCGGCAGCAGCTCGGTCCTGATCCATTCCTGCACGACGCGCGACCGCTCGACGTCGCTCTGCTGTCCGAAGCCCGCCGGCAGATCGGCACCCCATCGCAGGACGGCCACGTTGTCGTTCGCCGCACCTTCCAGCGCCGCCAGCGTGAAGTAGGAGCCGCTGCCCTCGGAGGGGACGCAGAACAGCTCCTCCTGCTCGTTGGGCGAATAGATGGCGATGATCTCGGCCCGCCACTCCGCTTCCCACTTCCGCGACCAGGCGATGCCGCGCGACGTGCAGACGCGCTTGCCGAGGCCGTCCTTCAGCGCATCGTCGAAGGTGATGCGATGCAGCGAGTAGGGTTTGCGCCCGCCGCGGATGTCCTGGACCAGCTCGTTGAACGGATTGGCGTTGCCGTCGTGCGTCGAGATGATGCGGACCTTGCCGCCCCAGATCAGGAGCGCAAAGGCCGCCTTCAGCATGCCGGCGAGATCGTCGTGGAACGCCGCCTCGTCCAGGATCACCACGCCCTGCATGCCGCGCAGGCTGCGCGGGCGGCTGGGCAGGGCGATGATCGAGTAGCCCGAGGCGAAGCTGATGCGGAAGGCGCGGATCTCGCGCTCGTTGCCGGCCTCGTCGGTGTCGCGGAACAGGAACTCGCCCGTCGCCGCCTCGTTCAGGAAGCTCTGCAGGTGCCGGGACCACATGGCGCAGGCGGCGATGAACTCGCGCGCCATGTCGAAGTTGTAGCCGATGTAGAAGCAGTTCATGCCGCCGGCCGCGCGCTCGGCGCCGGCGATGGTCACGCAATCGAACGCCTCGGCCCAGGTGAGGCCGATGCGGCGGCCCTTCTCGGCCACCTTCACCAGGGCGGTGTCGGCGACCCACTTGCCCTGGTAGCGCAGCAGGATCGGCAGCCCGTCGTCGTTGGCCGGTGCCTTCGGCACCTCGGGCGGCAGCGGGCCGATGATGTCGCTCGCGGTCAGCAGCCTCTGCTGCGCGATGTCCTCGTCGGTGAGCGAGGGCGCCAGCGAGCGCTCGGCGGCCGGCCCGGTGGCGAGCGGCGGGCCGGGCCTGTCGACGGCCCTTCGAGCCTTCTTCGCAGTGGCTCCGGCGCGCGCCATGTCAGGCCGCCGTGCCGATGACGGCGGCGCGCAGCTTGGCGATCGTGTCGGCGTTCATGCCGCCGGCCTTGGCAACCTTGACCGCCTCGTCGGCCGCCTTCGCCGCGGTCTCCTTGCGCACCTTCAGGATGCGCTCGGCCGTGATCTTCTCGGCCGAGGCCAGGTCCTTGATGGCGCCGGCCAGCAGCGCGGTGTCGCGCGACGTCGGGCCGTCGTCGGTGCCGGGTGTCTCGTCGCCCATGATCGAGATCTGATTGAAGGCGACGGCGCGCAGCATGTGCGGCAGGAGCTGGGAGACATCGCCGTTGGGATCGGCGCCGAATTTATCGACCCAGACCTTGGCCACCTCCTGCGCCTCGCGGTAGCGCTCCATCGCGCCGCGTGCCTTCTTGGTGTAGCGGCCGACGGCGCTTCGCGACACGTCGGCGCCGAGCGCCAGCAGGGCTTCGAGAACCATGTCGACAGTGCTGCCGCGGCGGATGGCCTCGTCGGCCGCTTCCTTGATCCGCGGATCGGTTTCGATGCTGCTTCGAGGGGCCATCGATCAGCCCCTGGGCGTGCGCTTGGCGATGCCCGGATCGGTGCGCCGGCCTGCGGCGACGTCGCCGCCGGCCTCGGTCAGGGTGACGACCATGACGCCGGCCGTTTCCTTGACCGTCACGAAGCCCTGGTCGCGCAGCCAGGTGATGTCGGTGCGTAGCTGGTCGCGCGTGCTGACGATGCCGAAATCGTTCACCACCATCGACAGCAGGCTGTCGTTGGCGCGGAACTCGGGCGACTCCGACAGCACGCGCAGGATCGAGAGCCGGCGGTGGCGGCTGTTGTGCTCGAGATAGGGGCTCACCGGTGGTTCCTCAGGAAGTCGTCGATGCGCTGCAGCTGCTCGCGCAGCAGGCGCAGCTCGGTCGTCGTTTCCGCCTGGCTCTTGCCCATTTCGGCGAAGTCGTCGCGCAGCTCGTTGGTCACGTCGTAGCCGGGGAAGCCCCGGAGCCGCTCGTCCAGGATGTCGAGCCGGTGGTGCGCGGCGTCGGCGTGGCGATGCGCCGCCGCGACGGAGGTGTTGGTCGCGAACTCCTTGCGCGCCATCCACAGCAGCAGGGTCCCGATGAAGCTGATGATCGCGACGAGGAGGGAGGCGTAGGGCGCCAGTTCGAGAAGGACCTGCATCAATGCCTCACCAGAACGCCTGACCGGCGCACACCATGGCGAACCCGGCCGCGATCACGGCCAGCTCGGGCCAGCGCGCCACGAGGCCACAGGCCGCGGCGGCGCCGAAGGCGACGGTCGCCATGGTCCACATCAGCGTGCCACCCTCTTGCAGGCACGAACCTCGTCGCGCATGCGACCGTAGTCCGGCATGAAGCGCCCGCGCACGACACCGCCCGGCGGCAGCGTCTGCAGCTCGGCCCGCGCCTGGTCCTGGACGGCGGCGGAGTACTCGACGAGCTGGGGGCACACCGGCGGCGCTCCGCTAGAAGGTGTGCTGCTGCAAGCGGCCGTCAACGTCGCCAGCAGTATGGGGACCAGCAGCGTTCGCATCCTGCATCTCCTTCAAAGTGTCGAGGGACTTGCCGAGCGCATCGGCGCGCTCGCCGTCGCGCCCACCCTTGCGGATCACGGCGTAGACGCCGAGCAGCGCGAGCGCGATGCCGCCCGCGAAGACGATCTTGCCCCACGCCGCGCCGACAATCGGTGCGAGCCGCGCGACAGCGGCGGTGAAGAAGGCGCCGATCATTGGCCCACCAGCGCGCCGACGGCGGCCTGTGCCGCGGCCTGCTCGCGGTCGCGGCGGGCGCGCTTGACGCGCTCCCAGGCGGCCACCGCGATGCCGACGATGGCGATCACCGCCAGCACGATCTTGAGCCAGAACAGCGCCTGCGCGATCGCGGGCGAGGTGCCGGCGAACGGCGCCAGCCCTTCGGCCGTCTGGCGCAGCGGCTCCTGCACGGCCGTCACGGTCGCCTGGACGTCGGTCGCCGGGTGCATCGAGTCCTGGGCCACTTCGACGCCGACGCCGGCGATGGTGGCGCCCGACGACACCGTGAGGCTGGTCGCCGTCTTCGAGGTGGTGACGCCGACCGGCTTCACCACGCCCGCCAGGCGCAGCCCGTCCTCGATCTCGCTGCCGGCATAGGGCATGCCGCCGCACTCGTGCCGGATGATGGCGTCGACGATGGCGTGCAGCACCTTGTAGTCGCGCAGGTTGACGCAGGTGTTGGCTGGAACACCGAGTCGCTTGGCGACGGCGTCGACATAGGCCGACGTGTTGTTCTCGATCGGTGGCGCCCAGCGGTTGATGAGGTCGGCGATCTCGCAGAGCCCGGCCCGGTCGGTGTAGGCGAACAGGTTGCGCGCCATCGCCCGGATGCCCATCAGCGGCGAGACGAAGACGCAGAAGCGACCCTTGGTCAGCTCGCCGCGCTGGAAATCGGTGAGGCGCGGATCGGCCGGATCGCGGATCTCGCCCTGCCACAGCTCGGCGCCGCGATCGATGTTGCCGGGATTGTTGTTCAGGAAGCCGCGTGATTTGCGGGGGTCCATGTCAGCCTCCGGTGGTCGGCTTGAAGACGCAGCGCACGACGCCGTCCTGGATGCAGATCCACCAGTCGTCGTCGATCGAGGGATATAGGCCGCGGCCGACCAGGCGGCGCGGCATCAGCACCTCGTCGCCGGCGCCCACGGCGACGTAGACACCCTCGGGCGCCTCGCGGAACTTGGCGGCCTGCTCGCGCCGGCAATCGTCGACACCGCAGCAGTGGCTGCCGCTCTCGGTGACGTAGCGCCTGTTGGTCTCGATCCAGTGCGCGTCGCCGTGGGCGCCGGCGGAACGTGCCACGACCGCGAGGGCGGCGGCGCAAAGGATGATCGACGAGACGAGGATGAGGAGCGGTCGGGCTTGCATTCGGGCCTCTGCAAGGTGAGGCTCGACGCTAGGGCGTGTCCGCTGATCTAATCAGGGTGGCGTGCGCCGCCCCTAAAGCGTTTCATGTGAAACGTGATAGGCAATGTTCGCATTCAGCGCGCTAGTCTTCGTGGTAGATCGTTTCGCGGTGTCGAAAGGTCATCTGAACGGTGTTCGTTGTCCATTCTAGACTGGCAGCGAGCACCTGAGTGCAAGCGCGGCCGCCCGCGTCAAGGTAAGTGGTCGAAATGGTGAGAGATGGAGCGTTCTGGCCAAACTCAAAAACAACCTGCCTGGATTCGTCACGTGCAAATGCCGACAAATTAGTTAGGGGTGGAGACCCTACGACGGGGTCATAAGACCAGCGCAGATTGGTCGCCGTAGCTCCCTCATTCGTCATCTCGACGGTATACCTAAACAATCCACCTGTCTTACTGTACCCCTTGTCCGCGAATACAAACCGCGGCTGAGCGCTCTCTCGTTGAAGTTGGACCTCTCGTTCGACAGCGGCCATGGTCAAACGGGCCTGCTCCCGCGTCGCTTCGACGAGTTCGCGCTGTTGCTCGACAGACTGCTTGAGTTCATGCGCTTGAAGGCGGAGCGCGCTGGTGCTGAGCCGAAGTTCCTTGCCCTGCTGCAGAAAGCCGAGGACGAGCCAGAGAAAGGCCAACGGCGCGAAGAATCCCGCGAAGAAGTCCCCCCACGAATTGAGGGACATTACCCTGGCTTCATCCCATTTCGAGACGACGAGGATTGCTGCGAACAAGAGCCAACCAACGGTGAAGACGACACCAAGAACAATGCTCCGGTCTCTCATAGGAGATTTAGGTTCTTGGAGATCCATCGAGCCCTTCATCCTTGGCGAGAAACTCTTCAAGGTCCATCGTTCCGAGATCCTCGAAGTTGCGACTGTCCGTCTTCCTGAACGCTCGTCCCATCAGCTTGGGCGCCTCAGGATGATCGGTCGCGTGGATCATGAAATACATTATATGGCTGTTCGTCTTGCTGCGTCGGACGGGCCACGCCTGGACATATTGATATTTGAACTCTTTCATGAACCTGTTGCAGACGAGGCTCCCGATGTCCGGGGTGGTCATGCGCTGCAGTTCGCTCCAATCGTCTCGCCCCCACCACGCCTTGAGTTTCTCTAGGTCCCGTACAGCCGCAAGTGAGCGTTTGAGCCAGTAGATGGGCATCAGGTAGAAGAGCTCGACTTTCTGCTGCGGTCGATACTCAGCAACCTTTCGGATCGTGTCCCAATGGCACTCGAATGTTCTCTGATCCAGAAGGCAGAACGCTGCCGTCTTGCGATTCAGGATGCCCGACAGCTTCAGCGCTTCATCGACGGACTGATTGAAATCGCCCTGCAATACCGAGATCGTTCGCTTGGGCTCGTGCTTTTCCCGATTTCTCAATGGCTGTTCAGTCTTAAGCTGCTGAAGTTGGGCGACCTGCTTCTCATCCAGATCGCACAGCACGAAGCTATGAAGCCACTTCGGTTCGTGTTCGAGCACACGCTTGGCCGACCACAGGTCGACGTCATTGTCGCGCTGCGGACCGGCGAAGCCATCGATGTAGGCGCCGTGCTTGGTGACCATGATGAAGTAGTGAAGATATCGCTCGATCAGCAGCGCCTTGTTCTTCGACCAGACCGGATAGCCCATGCCGAAGGGCGGTGCGGGGGCCTTGCTGACAGGCAAGAGCGGGAACAATCCCGGCGCGTCGTCGACCTTCATGGAGATCTCGCTAGGCTGTTGCGGGCAATCCGTCCCATGTACGCCCGTCCAAACGCCTCCCAGCGGCGGTCTTGCCCAGCTTGGCCAAGATCTCGCTCTCACCATTGTTGCCGCGGAACACGACCGTCTCGACGCCGCTTCGATCGCTCACCGTCGACGGCGCCCAGTGGCCCCATTGCTTGAAGTGGAAGGGAACGCCTTCCGCGAGGCACTGATCGCGCAGCAATCGGACCCATGCAGGGTTCATCGGTCGCGCCTTCGCTCCGCTTTCGCCGCCCGCAATTAGCCAGTCCACGCGACGATCGCTGTCACGACTGAGCCAGCGGCTCAGGTCCAAGCGATCGAGCAGGGGCTCGCACGACAGAAAGCGCACCTTCGCCGGCAGTTCGACCAGGTGCGGGATGCGGCGCTCCGCCCACTTCTGGCTCTCAGCGGTCGTGCCCACCCACACGTTGGCCGGCCAGTCATTCGACCAGGGAACCGACTTCGCTATCCGCTGCGGACGCTTGGTGAGCAGGAGCCAGTCGAGGTTTGGTGTCGCCTCGATCAGGGGCCAGAGTCTCTTTCTCCAGGCGTCGAGCTCGGGACGATCCTCGAAAATGTCGGCCATGGAGGCACAGAACACGCGCGCGCGAGTGCCGCTCCTTTGCGCGGCGGCATTCCATCGAACCGGATTGCGCCAATGGGAGTCGCTAAAAAACCGCCGCTCGACCTTGCCGCCCCACAGGTCGAGACCCAGCCGATGCGCCCACTTCTCCGCGTAGCAATTCTTGCAGGCGGGGGACACGCGAGTGCAGCCCCACCACGGATTAAAGGTGTGATGTGTCCACTCGATCTTCGAGAACGCGCCCATGGGCAACCTCTACCATAAAGGACCGAAGGTCGCATCCGGCCGGATAGCGCGCGCCGCTAGGCGTCTTCGAAGAGCGATTGCTGGCGACTTGAGGCTGCTTCCTGGTGCGAGCGCTGGATGCGCTGGATTGTCCGCCGGTGCAGCCCGAACTTCCTGATGGCCTGGTTGATGCTGCCCTTGAAGTTGGCCACCTGCTGGGCGATTTGCTTGTCCTGGAGCGCACTGCCGAGCGGGATCTCGATGTGCTCGCCGCCGTAGAGCTCCGCCAGCGACTCCGCGGCGTCGCGGCCGATCGCGGTGATGAAGTCGACGTCGTTGAGCGTCTGCCGCTTGCTCGCCCGTCGTGGGCGCATCTTGCGCGGCACATAGAGGCGCTGCCCGCCGAAGTTCACCATCAGCCGCACCGCTGCGTCGAAGCCGGCGACCTTCGCCAGCTCGAGGGCGGGGCCTACCAGGTCGGCGAGGCGGGGATCGGCGGCACTCATGATCAGGACCGCCACTCCGGGCAGACCATGGCGAAGCGCACGTTGGCGGCCCGGATGCCGTGCAGCGTCACGGCATCGGTCGTGCCCGCGTTGTACTCCACCGGCATGTCGGCCCGCAGCACCTGACAGACCGAGCGGCGGTCATCCGAGGACTTCGCCGTACACGCGGCGTGGAAGCGCACGTTGAGGCGGAAGACGTTGGCGACGGTTTTGGCGTCGGTCCTGCTGCGGAGAAAGGGCACCGGCATCGCGGTCTGCAGCCTCGCGCAGATCGTTCGATCGTCGAGGGCGGGGCTCGGCGCGCAGGCGGCGATGCCCAGCATCAGGCCGGCGAAGGCGGCCCTCATACCGCCATCTCCGCCGCGCGCGAGATGCGCTTGGCTTCGGTGAAGTGCTCGGCGATCTCGGCGTCGGTGAAGCCGTTCGCCGTGAGGTCGTCGCGCGTGATGCAGCCGGCGGCGGCGACCGTGCGCTGGATCACGTCGGCCATGCGCGCGCGGGTGATCCTCTTGGCCTCGGCCGCGGGCAGCCGCATGTAGGGCGCGAGGCCCGATTGCAGGCCAGGCCGACGCGCGGTGCCGTCCAGGATCAGGCCGTTGACGAAGGCGGCCAGTTGTTCCGGCCTGGCCTTGAGCGTGTCGACGCGAGCCAGGATGCCGCGTTCGAAATCATCGATCGCGGGCTTCGGCGCGGGGAGATAGTCGACCATGATCAAGCTCCTTCCTTCTGGGACGTGTGACGGGTGCCGAGCTTCAGGCGGCGCAGCTCGGCGCCATGCGTGTTGGTGAGTGCGTAGAGCTGCGTCTGGTCGAGCTGGCCGAGGTCGAGCAGTTCGAACGGGTGGCCGGCCGCGCGCAGCCGCCGGCGCTGCTCGCGCGCCAGCGCGCGCGGGCCGTCGCCGATGAAGCCGACGCGCTGGCACCAGGCCTTCAGCGCCTCGACGACCTGGTTCAGCTCCTTCGTGTCGCAGAAGCGCAGCAGCAGCTTGCCGGTGACGCGCGTCGCGAAGGCGCCCAGGGCCTTGTCGGTGCCGTGGTCGATCTCGTCGAGATTGTGCAGCGAGATCCACAAGGCCCTTGCCTTGCGCGCGAGCGGCCGGTCGTCTTGACCGCGGCGCTTCTTCTTCGTGTCGTTGACGAAGCCGAGCCGCTCGAACTCGGCCATCACGCGGTGGGCGCCTGGTTCGTCGAGGTCGCGGGCCGAGCGCACGCCGGCGATCCGCTCCATCAGGTCGCGATAGCTGTCCTCCTCAAGAGCGAGCTGCTTCTTGGCGACATGGATGGCCGCCAGCGTCCTGCGGTCGATCATTGCGGCGCCCCCGACCACGGCCACTGCCAGAAGCCCTGTCGACCGGGCGTCGGCACGATCGGCGTGAAGTGCTGCACGTCGGCGAGCGGCCACGCCCAATTGCTGTGCTCGACGCGTTCGCTGTCGGCCTTGAACTTCTCGGGCCAGAGATCGCAGGCGAGACGCGGCGTGCCGAGTACGGCGGTCCCGAGACCTGCGGCGAGCGGCAGTGTCCTGGGTTCGTGACGGCATCGCTCCAGGAGGTCGCGCAGCGGCTTGCCGCCGACCAGGCCGATCCACTCGCCCTGGTCGATGTCGGCGATCAGCGTGTCGACTTCGCGGACCACGACACGACGCGACCCGGCGTGGATGACGATGCGCTGCCCGATCAGCACCTTCGGGGCCGGCCAGCCGCGGAACTCGTGCGGCTTGAAGCCGGCCATGATCAGCGAGGCCCACGGCTGCCAGATCGTGATCGCCTTCATCACTCGCCTCCCTGCGCGCGATGGAAGGCCGCGACCATGTCGGGATAGGGAAGCCCGGCTGCGTGGGCGCGCTTCACCACTTCGGCGAACACGTCGACGGTCAGCTCGCCATGGCCGGCGGCGATGGCGCGCACCGCCACCTCGTTGGCGCGCAGCATCAGGTCGGAGATCGCGTCGTTGAGGTTCTGGCGCTCGCGGTGGCTGCCGGTCTTGCGCAGGATCGGCGCCGCGGCGCCCTGCAGCTCGAGCACGGCCTCGATCAGGGGATGGCAGCTCATGGCCGGCTCCTTTGCGCGGCAGCGACCGCATCGGCCGTGGCGACGCGATAGACGGTCACCAGCGAGCGCAGCAGCGGCGAGTGACGGCTGATCGCCGACTTCACGTCTCGCCACGTGCTGTTGACGGCGTTGCGCTGCGGCTTCGGCACGGTCGACCAGCAGTCGCGGCACATGAGATGGCCGGCGCGTGCGGCGTTGCCGCACATCGGCACCGGGCAGAGCCGCTTGGGCTCGCGGCGGGCGCGCGTCACGACGCCGCCTGCGCTGCGCTGATAGCCTGCCGCTCCAGCTCGCGGCGTTGGCGGCCCGCGTCGAACCGCGTGCCGTCCATCTTGCGGCGGAGATCCTTCGGCACCTTCGACCAGCACCAGGCGCACATGACCTGGCCGGCCGGCATGTCGCGATCGCAGGTCAGGACGGAGCAGCTCGCACGGGTGGCGTTCATGGCCGGCCCTCGATCCGCTTTCGAAGGTCGATCATCAGCTGTTGCCGGCCAATGCCTGGCATGACGATGGCGAGCACGATGTCGGCGACCAGCGTCTGCTGGTCTGGCGTGAGGGACTTCATGCCCTGCACCAGCGCATTGATGCGCGGCTCCTGGAGTAGCTGCAGCGTCTCGATCGCGCGGCCGATGGTTTCCAACTGCGCTTCCGCGGTGGCCGCCTTCAGCCGCCCGGCGTTGATCCAGCCAGGATAGAGGCGGGCGCGCATGGCTTTCTCGCGTTGCAGCTCGTTCACCTGGTTCTTCAGCGAGAAGGGCGCCAGCAGCCTGTCGGCGGGGGTCCGGCTTGCCGGCGTCGTGGTGCCGTCCTGATGGACGAATGGTTCCTGTGGCTCGGTCATGACTTCTCCTTCGGTGTGGAGAGCAGGAAGCTGTCGAGGAACGGCGTGAACAGGTCGCGGCCGATCTCGCCGCGCACCTGGTCGGCCGACATCGGCGCGGGTGCCTTCCAGCGGAAGCCCTCGCACATGCCGCCGAGTTCCTTGGGAAACGTGACCGTGACGTCGACGGTGACGCCGGCGGGAACGATCGAAAGAGGATCGACCTTCGGGCGCATCACTGCACCGTCGTGGTCGACGGCGCGGTCGCTTCGACGGGTGGAAGCAATCCATCGCGAGCATTTTCAAACGTGGCTTCGACGATGTGACCCAGGCTGCCGCAGATCATGCCGGCGAGATCCTCGCGCGGCAGCGCGCGCTCGATGTTCCAGCCGTGCATGGAAGTGAAGGCCGCGCCGCTCGGGATCACGAAGGTGAGCGTGAAGCAGACCGGCGGCCCGGGCAGAAGCAGCTCCGGCTGTGCTTCCAGCAACTGACCGGCGCGCGAGGCCAAGGCCTGGGCGACCATGGCGGCGGGCACCGGCGTGAAGGTCATCATGTTCACCAGGCCGACGCGACCGGGGCCATTGGTCGGTCGGAGCAGCGCAGCGAGAACCATCGTGCGCGGCGGCAGCAGGAGGGTGCTCATGTGCTGAGCCTCCCGAACACGGCCGCGCGGGCGATACGGTGGGGTTCCGACCGCATCAGGCGGGCGATTGCCGCGACGGTGATGTCGTCGAGCGCCTGCTCGTGCAGCGCCGGCAGCGTGCCGAAGAGGTTGGTGATGTCGTGCACAGCCGGCGTGATCTCGCTGGCCGTGGGACGGAAGTTGCCGCCTTCCATCAGCTTGCGGCATTGCGCGACGAGCTGCGCGCGGCGGGCCGTCTTCCGCCGCCGGTTCAGCTCTTCGCGGGCGAGGCGCCCGATCGGGACGTTCATCGGAGATCCTTTCAGCGCGCGAAGGGGAAGGGGTTGGGACTGCTGGCGCGATCCGTCGCCTGCTCGACGTGCAGGCAGAGCAGGTGCGCGCGCTTCAGCGGCGGCAGCTTGAAGGCGGGCTTCGACGACCGCTTGAAGAGGCGTCGAAGCAGGCTCGCGAGGGCTTTCATGCGGCACCTCCTGTCGGCGGCGCCGGCGGCCGGCGGTAGGCGTCCAGGTCGATCAACGTCGCGGTCGACGGGATCTCGACGTCGGCGATCGGCCCGTCGACGATTGGTGGGGCCGGCGCGGTGAGCCGACGGTAGAACCGCATCGACGCCGCGGCGGCGAGCGACAGCGCCATGGGCCCGGGCGACCGGCTCTGCGCAAACTCGAAGTCGGCGGCGAACACCTGCAGGTGCCCGAGGTAGCGGCGGTGGAAGTCGACCAGGGCGGCGATCTGTTCGGGCAGCAGCACGTCGCCGTCGAAGATCCTGGCGAGGTCGCCGATGTGGTCGCTCAACTTTTCCGGTGCGGGCCGGGCTTGGCTCATGACTGTTCTCCCTCGGGCTGAGAGGCGGGCTGCGCCTTCTTGAAGTGCGGACAGGTCGGGCAGGTGCGGTGGAGCCGCACCCGCATCGGGTTGGTGGGCGCGAACTTCCGGCCTTGGTGGTAGAGGCACTTGTCGACGGCGAGCTGGCCGAGGACGGGGCAGTCGACCGTCGCGCCCATGAAGGCGCCGCGTACGGCGGCCTCGACCTTGTCGACGCGGCCGAGATAGGTCTTCGACAGGATCTGCGACGCGACGCTGTGCGAGTAACCCATGCGGTCGCTGGCGGCGCGGATGCTGGTGCGGTCGCATTCCTCGGCAAAGATCAGCAGCCAGTCGGGCAGATCGTTGCCCCAAGCGGCCCGCGCCTTCGCGACGTTGACGTTGGGGCCGCTCTGCTTCGGCAGATCCTTGAACAGGCGGGCGGTCATCGCGCCACCGCCTTGATCCGGCGCGGCCGCCGCGGTGCCGGCCGCTTCACTTTCTCCGGCCGTACGAGCGCCGGCGGCGGATTGCCGTCGAGGCCGTAGCCCGTGTCGGTGTTGCGATCGTAGACGCCGATCGCGGTGTGCGTGCCGGGGTCTGTCCGGTAGAGCACCTTCGGTGGCCTGGGGCCGGTGTCGCGCACCAGGACGAACGTGTCGTTGCGGCGGCGGGCGATGAGGAAACCGGCGCGGCAGAGGACGAGCGTGTAACGGCGCGTCGTGTCGAGCGAGCTTTCGGTCGCTGCCTTCAGCTTGCCGAGATCGAAGAAGCGCTGAATGCGCATGGCGCGCCAGAGCCGTTCCTGCATCGTGAGCATTGCAACCTCACGCCGCGCGCGGCGGCTTGCGCCGGCCGCCGATATCGCTGGCGATCAGGTTCAGCGCGCGATCGCCCCATTGCTTCCGCGACACCTTCGAGAGGCCGTTCTCGTGCGCGAAGGTCTCGATGCGCGAGAGGCCGACGCAGACCAGGCGGGTGACGCCCTCGCTGTTCTCGTGGATCAGGTTCAGCAGATCCTCGGCGATCTCGACCTCGGCCAGCTTCTCGGCGAGGATCGCCACGTCGGCGAGATCGAGCGGGCGGAACTCCACCTCGAGGGCGACGCGGCCGGCGAACTGGCGCTGGTCGAGGCGCGAGCGCAGCTTCCGCACGAACTCGTGCATGCCGACCAGGAGCAGCGGCATGGTGCTGAGATCGTGCAGGTCGCGCAGCGTGTTGAGCAACCGCGCCTGGTCGACGACATAGTCGGCCTCGTCGACGATCAGCGTTCGGCTTGAGGCGGACAACGCCGTGACGATGCGCTCGATGGTCTTGCTGAGAGTGGTGGCGGGCTCGACGTCGAGTTCGCGGGCGATGGTCTGCAGCATGGACGAGGGCGACCACACCTGCATGGCCCGCACGTAGCAGCCGTTGATCCGGGTCGTGCAGAGCCAGGTGAGGCCGGTCGACTTGCCGATGCCGCTCGGGCCGTGGGCAACGGCGATGCCGGGCAGGCTCTCGGCCTGGCCGGTGAGGGCCTCGGCCAGTTCGACCAGCCGGGCGATGTTCTTGACAGGGGCGATGACATTTTTCATTCTGGTCTCTCCAAGGTCTTGTTGATTGAGACGGGCGGTTCGGTCGTTGCTGCGACCGGCCGCTCTTTTCTTTTTGGGCGTTAAGCGCCGAACTCCTCCTCCATCGCTCGCTGTGCCCGCCACTGCGGGCCCTTGGCGTAGATTTCGAACCATTGGCGGCTGTCGGCCGAGATCTCGCCGCCGCTCGCGACGACTTCCGCGAGCTTCTTCCAGCGCGCGTATTTCTCCTCCGCCGTCTCCTCGATCTGCCGGGCTTCGCGCGCCGACTGGAAGTCGGTGACGAATGCCTGATGCCGTGCCGCCTCTTCCTCGGTGACCGGCGCGGCTTCCTTGCGCGGCCGTGCCCCTTCGGCGACGGCGGCGATCGCGGCCTCGACCAGGTCGGGCGTGTCGTGGGTGTCGTGACCTTCCGGCGGTGACTGCGGCGCCGGCGCGTTGCCGATGAGCCGCGTCACGACGGCGGGCAGGTCGGTGGCGCGCTTCAGTGCGCGAAGCTCGGCGCGATGGGCCTTCACCATCGTGTCCTGGGCGGCGCGCACGCGGCCGGTCATCTCGGCGCGGTCGATGCCGGCGACGTCGGGGTTCAAGCCGATGCCGAGGAAGATCCACGGGTTGGTGTCGGTGTAGAGATAGACCTGCCCGTAGTCGGCGGGATCGAGGCGGACCTGCACGCGCTGTCCGACCAGCAGGCCGTCGCAGTAGTAGTCGAGGCCGCCGACCGCGACGCCCTTCTTGGTGACGACGCGGACCGGCCCGTCCGATGGCGGCGGCATCAGCAGCATGCCGATCGCCGCCGGGTCGGCGAACCTGACCTGCTGCGACTCCATCGCCTGCAGGGCGCGCAGCTCGGGCGTCTCGCCCCTCAGGCCTCGATGGGGCTTGCGGCCGTAGACGTTGAACAGCCAGGCTTCGAGGCGCGCCTGAAGCTCGGCGCCGGTGAGCGCCACCGAGAAGAGGTCGGCGTCGCTTTCGCCCAGGCGCTGCGAGAAGGCCTTGCGCTTCTCGATGCGCGAGCGCTCGGCGACGTTGTGGCCGGCGAAGCCCGGCAGCATCCGCATCAGGCCGCGCTGCACCGTGCCGATGCCGCGCTCGATGAAGGCCTTCTTCTCGGGCGAGTAGGGCGGCGCGGTGTGGTGATGGACGCCCAGCCGCATCAGCGCATCGACGAAATGCTGCGACGTGAAGTCGGAGCCGTTGTCGGTGACGATCGTCTCGGGCACGCCCCATGCCTCGCAGGCCCGCTTGATCAGCAGCAGCGACGCCGTGGTGCGCGGCGTGCGCGTCACCAGCCCCATCATGCGGCGCGAGTAGAGGTCGATCAGGATGTAGATGCTGTGGCGGCCGTCGAGGCAGAGCGCGTCGGCCGGCGAGGCATCGATCTGCCAGCGCTGGTTCAGCCGCACGATGCCGGCCGACATGTCGCCGCCGGCGAAGCGGAAGTGCGACTTCCAGCGGTCGGGATCGGCCAGCATGGTGAGCGTCTGGCGGTTCAGCGGATCGTTCTTCCACCTGTCGAGGAAGCGGCCGACCGCGCGGGCGCCCGGCCGCGGCATCAGCAGGCCGTCCTCGTCGGGCACGCCCTGGGCGAACTCGATGGCGAGGAAGGCGGCGAACTGTTCGTTGGAGTGATGCGGCTGGTCGATCAGCGCGCCGATCAGCCAGTCGGCCGCCTCGGGGCTGCGATCGAGAACCGACAGGCGGCCGGCCTGGACCTTGCCGGCGAGCGCGTGATCGCGGCCGGCGCGGCGATTGGCCAGCCAGCGCTTCAAGGTGCGCACGCTGAGACGGCGCACGCGCGCCTTCGCCCAATCGGGGAGATCGAGCAGCCCGCGCTCGAAGGCTTCGACGAAGGGCGCGAGGGTCGCGCGGTCGGAGCGCTCGCCCCGGAAGCGATCGAACAGCGACAGCAACACGGTGCGCGCCGACAGCGTCTGCGCCTGCGCGTCCCTGAGGTTGGCGATGACGGGCAGGGCGGAGCGGATGCGGCCCTTGGTGCCGGTCGCCTTCGAAGCGGCTTCGACCAGGCGTCGACGCAGGATCTCGGCGCGCGCCTGGTCGGGCAGGGCGAGCAGCGCGAACTCGCGGCCACCGCCGTTGCCGCTGCGCTGGCGATGTTGCCATGAGCGCTTCGAGGCGAGGCGCGAGATGTGTTCACGACGCGGCGGCAGCCCCGGCAATTCCAGCGCGGC
>JAUXWB010000329.1 GCA_030684475.1 Reyranella sp.
TAGAGGCGCACGGCTCGGCTGGCGAGTGGTCCTTGCGGCTCACTGCCGTCGTGCGCCGAGGCGTGGATGCCGTGGCCGATGCTCTTTTCCATCAGCGCATGATAGGCCGGGTGGAATTCGACCAGGTCGAGGCGGTTGCCCTTGCCGTCCATGGTGCGCAGCCTGGGCGGGTTCTCGTTGGCGACGCGTCCGAGATCGAGCGTCTCGGCCGAGCCGTAGTCGCGCCCGCAGGCCGACAACGCCTTGGCATCGAGGCCAAGGCGCGAAGCGGCATCGGCCAGCGGCCGGTCGGCGGCGAACAGGTCGACGTCGCCGAAAGCGGGCGACTGGTTGAACGAGGCGTCTTCGAGCAGGCCGGAGGACATGGCCAATCTTAACTCATGGACGGGGCGCGCCACTGCAAGCGGAGATTACTCCACTTCAGTGGCGCGCCCCCAACGAAGGACTCAGCTGCCGCCGCCGTACTTGAAGGAGAGCTTTACCTTGGTGCGATAGGCCGTGACCTTGCCCTTTTCGATGACGAGGTCCTGTTCGACGACTTCGGCGACGCGCAGGTCGCGTAGCGACTTCGCTGCCCGCTCGACCGCCACCTTGGCCGCCTTCTCCCAGGATTCGCTGCTGGTGCCGACCAGCTCGATGACCTTGTAGACGCTATCTACCATGTGAGCCTCCTGGACACGGTTGTGCCGTTTCATCCGGCGCCGGGTCAGGGGGGGGCTCGGCGGCGGTTGCCTCGCAGGCCTTTTCCTTATGTTGAGAAGAAGCCTATCACGCCGCGGCGAATTTGCCGAACTCCCAGTTGCGGCCGGGGGCGGCGGCGAACAGCGCCTTGGTGTAGTCGTCGCGCGGCGCGCCGAACACCTGTTCGGCCGAGCCGTACTCGACGACACGACCCTTGCTCATCACCGCGACGTAGTCGCAGATCTGCGCTGCCACGCGCAGGTCGTGGGTGATGAACAGCACCGCCAGGTTTAGCCTGACGCGGATCTCGTCGAGCAGCTCCAGCACCTGCTTCTGCACCGACACGTCGAGGGCGGAGACCGCCTCGTCGGCGATCAGCAGTTCGGGCTCCATGGCGAGCGCGCGGGCGATGCAGATGCGCTGGCGCTGGCCGCCCGAGAACTGGTGCGGGTAGCGGTCGAGCGAATTGGGGTCGAGCCGCACGGTTTCCATCAGCTTGCGTGCGCGAGCCAGCGCCTCGTCGCGCTTGAGGCCAAAATTCATCGGCCCCTCGATGATCGAGTCGCCCACGGTGATGCGCGGGTTCATCGAGCGGTAGGGATCCTGGAAGACGATCTGCACGCGGCGGCGGTGCGGGCGCAGTTTGCCAGCCGACATGGTGGCGATCTCGGTGTCGCCCAGGAAGATCTTGCCGCCGGTCGGGTCGATCAGGCGGGCGATGCAGCGCGCCACCGTCGACTTGCCCGAGCCCGATTCCCCCACGCTGCCCAGCGTCTCGCCCCTGCGGATGTCGAGGTCGACGTCGACTGCGGCCTTCACGACGCGGGCCTTCTGGAAGAAGGCGCTGGCCGAGTAGGTCTTGCCGA
>JAUXWB010000338.1 GCA_030684475.1 Reyranella sp.
ATCATGATTTTGCAGCGCGGATCGCCGGCGCCGGAGATATAGTATTTCTCGCCGTTGATGACCCATTGGTCGCCGACCAGCTTTGCCGTGGTCGAAATGTTCTTGGCGTCGGACGAGGCGACATTCGGTTCGGTCATCGCATAGGCGGAGCGGATCTCGCCGGCGAGCAGCGGCTTCAGCCACTTTTCCTTCTGCTCTTTGGTGCCGACGCGCTCCAGCACTTCCATGTTGCCGGTGTCGGGCGCCGAGCAGTTCATCGACTCCGAGGCCAGCGGGTTCTTGCCAAGTTCGGCCGCGATATAGGCATAATCGAGGTTGCTGAGGCCTTCGCCGGTCTCGGCGTCGGGCAGGAAGAAGTTCCAGAGGCCCTCGGACTTCGCCTTGTCCTTGGCCTTCTGCAGCACGTCGAGCTGGCCGGGCGCGAAGCTCCAGCGATCCGCCTTCTTCTCGCCGAGCCGGTAGAACTCGACCGACATCGGTTCGACGGTTTCCCGGATGAACTTGTTGACATGGTCGAACAGCGGCCGCGCCTTGTCGGACATGCGCAGGTCGTTCAACTCGTCGCCGGGGTCCATTGCATAGCTCGTGGGCACACTGACGTTCTTGTTCATGTTCTTGATCCTCCCAGGAAAGGCAACTTTACAGCCGCGCCAGGCCGAAGTCTGGCGCTATTTGATCATCGGCGGCGAATTATTGCTGTTTGAAACAATGTTCGACCGCGGCAACTCAGCCTATGCGGTGCATGGCGCAGATCTTGTTGCCGTCGGGATCGCGCAGATAGGCGAGATAGAGTTTGCCCGCGGGTCCTTCGCGCACGCCCGGCGGATCTTCGCAGTTCGTTGCGCCATTGGCGATGCCGGCCGCGTGCCAGGCATCCGCCTGCTCGGCCGAGGCGGCGAGAAACCCGATGGTGCCGCCATTGGCGGGGGTCGCGGGCTTGCCATCGATAGGCTTCGACACCGAGAACACGCCGGTCTTGGTACGATAGAAAATCCGGTGGCGGTCCACCCGGCCGGGGGGAACACCGAGCGTGCCGAGCAATGCGTCATAAAACGACTGGGCCTTCTCCAGGTCGTTGGTCCCGATCATCACGTGTGAAAACATCGCGCATTTCCTCCCATGTTGGCCGAACGGCTGCAGCCGCTTCGGGCCCTGTTACGCTTGCAGTGTCAGAAAGCTGTATAGCCGCCATCGATCACAAAGCAATCGGCGGTGTGATAGGACGACGCCTGGCTCATTAGATAGACCGCGATGCCGCCGAAATCCGCGGGCTCGCCGAACCGCCGTACCGGAATGCGAGGCATCACATTGGCGACGAATTTCTCGTTGGCCATGATGCCCGCCGTCATGTCGCTCTTGATCCAGCCCGGCAGGATGGCGTTGGCGGTGACACCCTGGCGGGCCAGTTCGACCGCGAGCGCGCGGCACAGCGCATTGATGGCGGCCTTGGTGGCGGCGTAGTGCTCGTTGCGCGCGGTGCCGAAAATCGATGCCAGGCTCGAGGTCGCGACCAGACGGCCGAAGCGGTCGCCTGCCTCGCCGCGTTCGGTCATGTGCCGTGCCGCGGCCTGGAACACGTGGAAGACGCCGTCGAGGTTGGTGGCGAACATTCTCCGCCACTCGTCCTCGGTGCGGTCGATGAAGGCGCACCGGCCGCCGCCGCCGATGCCGGCATTGGCGAAGCAGCCATCGACCCGGCCGAAGGTTTCCAGCGTGGCGGCCATCGCCGCCTTGACCGAAGCGGGATCGCTGACGTCGCAAACCCGGGTCTCGGTCTTGCCCTTGGCCCCCGCCATGGTCGCCGCAGCGGCCTTGTTCTTGTCGGCATTGCGGCCCCAGATCGAGACGTTGCAGCCGGCGGCGGTGAGCGCCTGCGCGATGCCGAGCCCGATACCGCCATTGCCCCCGGTAATGACGGCGACGCGGCCGGTGAGGTCGAATATGCTCATGGTGGTTTCCCTTGGGGTATTTTTTCGGAGTGTTTCCATTTGGGACGGCGCACTCAAGGTGTGCGTCCGAAGGCGGGCAGATGTTCTGGTCCAACCATGGACAAGGCCATCAGGAAAATCAAATATGGCTTCGAGATCAAACCCCGAGATCCAATCCTATGTACCGCAGAGCGAAATAATGCGGGTCGCAACTCCATGAGGAAACCAATGCAGTTCAAGCACGTCACGCTGGATATCGACGGCCCGGTGGCCATCCTGAAGCTGGACCACCAGGAGGTGATGAACGCGGTGTCGATGGACATGCTGGGCGGCCTCGCCGAAGCGCTCGATACCATTGAGGAGAAGAAGGCCGAAATTCGCTGCGTGGTGCTGACCGGGGCGGGGCGCGCCTTCTGCACCGGCGCCAATCTGCAGGGCCGCAACAACCAGAAGCCGGGCAAGAGCAATGCCGGCTCGTCGCTGGAAATTGGCTTCCATCCGTTCCTGCGCCGGCTGCGCAACCTGCATTGCCCGATCGTCACCGCGGTCAACGGTCCCGCCGCTGGCGCCGGTATGAGCTTCGCGCTGATGGGCGACATGATCCTGTGCGCGCGCTCGTCGTATTTCCTGCAGGCGTTCCGCCGCATCGGTCTGGCGCCGGATTGCGGCTCGACTTGGCTGCTGCCGCGGATGATCGGCAAGGCGCGCTCGGTGGAACTGTCGCTGATGGGCGAACGGCTGCCGGCCGAGAAGGCGCTGGAATGGGGGCTGGTCAACCGGGTCCATGACGACGCGGTCCTGATGGAAGAGGCCATGAAGCTCGCCCATGATCTCGCCAACGGCCCGACCATCGCGCTGTCGCTGATCCGCAAACTGTACTGGGACAGCCCCGACAATTCGTTCGAAGACCAGCTCAACCTCGAATTCGAATCGCAGCGGCAGGCCGGTGCGGCCGAGGATTTCAAGGAAGGCGTCACCGCGTTCCTGGAAAAACGTCCCGCCAAATTCAAGGGCAGATGATGCAGGAAGCGCTCGGGCGCTGCGTGGCGTCGTGGTGTCCGGGGGCTACCGGCGTCACCAACGTTGCGCGTCTGTCCGGCGGCGCCAGCCAGGAAACCTGGTCGTTCGATATCGTCCATCCCGGCGGCATCATCGGCGCGATCCTGCGCCGGGCGCCGCAGGGCCATGGCGCGTCGCCGCGCGCGGTCGGGCTGGATGTCGAGTCCATCCTGATGCAGCGGGCGTTCGATGCCGGCGTGCCGTCGCCGCGCGTGCTGCACGTGCTGCAGCCGCAGGACGAACTCGGCACCGGTTTCATGATGGCGCGGGTCGAGGGCGAAACCATTCCGCGCAAGATCTTGCGCGATGCCGAGTTTGCGCAGGCTCGTCCGAAACTGGCGCGGCAGATCGGCGGTATTCTGGCCGGAATTCACGGGCTGGAACTCGCGCAACTGCCGAAACTTCGCGCCATGACGGCGGCGAAGGAAATCGGCGAGTTGGAGCGGGATTACCGCAGTTTTGAATGGCCGCGGCCGGTGTTTGAACTGGCGCTGCGCTGGCTGCGCGCGCGCGATCCAGGGCCGTCCGAGAAGGTGACGCTGGTGCATGGTGACTTTCGCCACGGCAATCTGATCATCGGCCCCGACGGCGTGCGCGCGGTGCTGGACTGGGAGCTCGCGCATAGCGGCGACCCCATGGAAGATCTCGGCTGGGTCTGCGTCAATTCCTGGCGTTTTGGCGAGATCGACAAGCCGGTCGGCGGTTTCGGCACGCGCGAGGAACTGTTCGCCGGCTACGAGGCGGCCGGCCGCCGGGTCGATCCCGATCGCGTCAAGTTCTGGGAAGTGATGGGCACGCTGCGCTGGGGCGTGATGTGCTGCGGCATGATGCGGCACTTTCGCATCGGCCCCGAGCATTCGATCGAGCGCGCCATGATCGGTCGGCGTTCGTCGGAAACCGAGATCGATCTGTTGCGGCTGCTGGCACCGAGAGAGCGAGGCTGAGATGCAGGACGAGCCGACACCGGAAGAACTGACCAAAGCGGTCGCGGATTTCCTGCGCAACGATATCGCGCCTGTGATCAGCGGCCATAGCGCGTTCAAATTGCGCGTCGCCATCAACGCGCTCGACCTGGTGACGCGCCAGCTCAGGCTGGAACAGGGCAGCGATGCCGCCGAAGCGGCGCGGCTGTCGCAGTTGCTCGGCAGAGAGGGTTCGCTCGCGGAATTGAACCGCGCGCTTGCAGATCGTATCGCCAAGGGAGAGGCCGATTTGGAGACGCCGGGACTCACCGAGCACCTCTGGCAGACCACGATGGACAAGCTTGCGGTCGATCAACCGAATTACGGGTCGTACAAGCGGGAGTTGGGAGCGAAGTAGCCTGGCGCTCCTCCATCCACGTCGTCATTCCGGGATGGTGCGTAAGCACCAGACCCGGAATCTCGAGATTCCGGGTTCGTCGCTACGCGCCGCCCCGGAACGACGCTAACGCGTCACTTCCCCAGCCATTTCGGCGGACGCTTTTCCGAAAACGCCTTCGGGCCCTCGATGTAGTCCTGCGACGCCGCCATCGCCTTCACGGCGGGATAGTCGCGCTGCTCGGATATCGCCTGCTCGAGCGACACCGACAGGCCCTTCTGGATCGCCTGCTTGGAGGCGCGGATCGACATCGGCGAATTCTTGCAGATGGTCTCGGCCCAGCGCTCGGCCGCCGCCAGCGCTTCGCCTGCCGGCACCACCTCATTGACAAAACCGAGTTCCTTGCCCTCGGCGGCGCTGACATGGCGCGCGGTCAGGATCATGCCCATGGCGCGCTTCAGTCCGATCTGGCGCGGCAGCCGGTGCACGCCGCCGGCAAGGGCCGCGAGGCCGACGCGCGGCTCGGGCAATGCGAACGTCGCGTTCTCCGAGGCGATGATGAGGTCACAGGCCAGTGCGATCTCAAAGCCGCCGCCCATGGCGACGCCGTTGACGGCGGCGATGATAGGCTTGTCGCAGTCGAAGCGCGAGGTGAGGCCGGCAAAGCCGCCGGTATCCCAGCCGCGCTTGCCGCCCGCCGCCTGCCACTTCAGGTCGTTGCCGGCGCAGAACGCCTTGTCGCCGGCGCCGGTGACGATCGCCACCCATTGCTCCGGATCGGAGGAGAAATCGTCGAACACCTTGTTCAGTTCGAAATGCGCATCGGTATGCAGCGCGTTGTACACTTCCGGCCGCGACAGGGTCACGATTGTGATCGGGCCCTTGCGCGTTACCTTGGAAAATTTCAGGTCCATATTGGCTCCCATCTTGATTTTCTGTAGCGAAGAATATTGTCCGCGATGATAGCGCGTGCCTGCCGTCCGATACCATCCAATTACGCTGGGCGACTGCGCGTGCCAAGCGCATCCGGTTGCTTGACTTGGGCGCGGTCTTCTCAGCTTAATCGATCCGAAGCGGGGGCGCGTAGCGCCTTAACGCAAGATGACAAATAGCGATATCTTTGGGAGAGACGCCGTGGATTTCAACCTGCCGGCCGATCTGGTCGCCTATCTCGACGAACTCGACCAATTCATCGCGCGCGAGATCAAGCCGATCGAGGCGGCCGACGACAATATCCGCTTCTTCGACCACCGCCGTGAATGGGCGCGCACCGATTTCGACAATGGCGGCCTGCCGCGGCATGAATGGGAAGCGCTGCTGCGCAAGGTGAAGAATCTCGCCGACGCCGCCGGCCATCTGCGCTTCGCGATTCCGAAGCAATATGGCGGCAAGGCCGGATCCAACCTCTGGATGGCGGTGATCCGCGAACATTTTGCGGCCAAGGGGCTTGGCCTGCACAACGACCTGCAGAACGAGCATTCGATCGTCGGCAATTTGCCGCTGGTCACCATGCTCGACCGCTACGGCCGCGACGACCAGAAGGCGATGATCGAGGGCTCGATCACGGGAAAATACCGCATCACCTTCGGCCTGACCGAGCCCGAGCACGGCTCGGATGCCACCCACATGGAAACCCGCGCGGTGGAGGCGACCCGCGACGGCGTCAAGGGATGGATCATCAACGGCGAGAAGATGTGGACCACCGGCATGCATGTCGCGACCCATTGCGCGCTGTTTGCCCGCACCTCGGGCAATGACGGCGACGCCCGCGGCATCACCTGCTTCCTGGTGCCGGCGAAAGCAAAAGGCGTGAAGGTCGAAGAGTACATGTGGACCTTCAACATGCCAACCGATCACCCCCGCGTCAGCTTTACCGATGTGTTCGTGCCCGACGATGCGCTGTTCGGCGAAGTCGGCCGCGGCCTGTCGCTGGCGCAGTGTTTTGTCCATGAGAACCGGATCCGGCAGGCCGCAAGCTCGCTGGGTGCCGCGGTGTACTGCATCAACGAGAGCGTCAAATACGCGCGTGAACGAAAGCCGTTCGGCAAGGCGCTGGCGGAAAACCAGGCGATCCAGTGGCCGCTGGTCGAACTCGCGACGCAGGCTGAAATGCTGCGGTTGCTGATCCGCAAGACCGCCTGGGAGATGGACCAGCTGACCCAGGCTCAGGTCGAGCACACGCTGTCCGACCGGGTTTCGATGTGCAATTTCTGGGCGAACCGGTTGTGCTGCGAGGCCGCCGACCGCGCCATGCAGGTGCATGGCGGTATGGGCTATTCGCGCCACAAGCCGTTCGAGCACATCTACCGGCACCACCGCCGCTACCGCATCACCGAGGGCAGCGAGGAAATCCAGAAGCGGAAGGTGGCGGGATTCCTGTTCGGGTATATGGGGGCGGGGAAGCATTAGGAGGGCGCACCGCTCACTCAGCCGTCGTCCCCGCGAACGCGGGGACCCATAATCCCGGTCGTCAAATGCATGAGCGTGCCGCTTCAACAAGCTGGTCATACTTAACGTAACCTCGACTGCACGGCGTATGGGTCCCGGATCGGCGCTCGCTACGCTCGCTTGTCCGGGACGACGAGCGTGTTGAATACACGTCCGCGTTCTCGCGGCGCGAAGTGCCCGAGGTTTGCCTGTCGTTGTCCCTCGAAAGAAGAGGGAGCAGGGAATGCCGGATGCGCGCTGCACCCGCGGTCTCGTGTGCAAATTGCACGAGTAAGAACGCACACGAGCATACAGGGCAGCGGAGAACATCCGACATTCCCTGCGCAATGGTCTTACAGCTTATCTCGCGCTCACCCCGGAGTATCGGGCTCTTCTCGCCTCCGTCGCCTGCGGATAGCTGGCTCATCCGCGCCCGGTCGGGCCGATTTGCCTTCCGCAGACTTGACGCCGACCATTGAGGCGTCAGGTCCACACGGTTTTGCCGTACGCT
>JAUXWB010000344.1 GCA_030684475.1 Reyranella sp.
CGCCTTGTCGGCGAAGATCACCGATTTCTTGGTCGTCTTGTCGCGTTTGCCGACGAGAGCCGAAGCACCCTGCTTGGCGGCAGTGGCTGCATCTTGCGGCATGGTGCTTCCCCCGTACGTCCCAGCACATCCAAACGACACTCCGCCGGCGAAGCGACGGCCAGCCCGATGCCGGCCGTCGTCCGTCGAACGGCGCTACTTGATCTTCATCGTCTTGAGATCATCCTCGGCGATGGCAGCGGTGACCGGGAAGTAGCCGTCCTTGACGGTCGCCGCCTGGCCTTCCTGCGAGTAGATGAACTTGATGAACTGGGCCCGCACCGGCTCGACCGGCTGGTTCGGGTTGATGTTCGTGTAGATGTACAGGAAGCGGGCGAGCGGAAACTCGCCCGCGTAGGCCATTTCGGCCGTCGCCTCGACGCACTTGCCGCCAGCCTTGGCGGAAAGCGGGACCGCCTTCACGTCGGCCGTCTTATAGCCGATGCCCGAGTAGCCGATCGCGAACTTGTCGGAGGCGATGCCTTGGACGACGGTCGACGAGCCGGGCTGCTCCTTCACGGCGTCCTTGTAGTCGCCGTTGAACAGCGCAACTTCCTTGAAGTAGCCGTAGGTGCCGGAGGCCGAGTTGCGGCCGTAGAGCGAGATCGGCTTGTTGGCCCACTCGCCCTCGACGCCGAGCTGCGACCAGTTGGTGATGTCCTTGTCGTTGCCGCCCTTGCGCGTCTTGGAGAAGATGGCGTCAACCTGCTGGAGCGACAGGCACTTGATCGGATTGTCCTTGTGGACGAACACGGCGAGCGCATCGACGGCGCTGCGGATCACCGCCGGCTTGTAGCCGTACTTCTTCTCGAAGGCGTCGATTTCGGCGCCCTTCATGGGACGCGACATCGGGCCGAACTGCGCGGTGCCGGCGACCAGCGCCGGCGGCGCGGTCGAGGAGCCCTTGCCCTCGATCTCGATCTTCACGTTCGGATACATCTTGTTGAAGCCCTCGGCCCACAACGTCATCAGGTTGTTGAGCGTGTCGGAGCCGATCGACTTCAGATTGCCCGAGATGCCGCTGACCGGGGTGTACTTGGGCAACTTCGGGTCGACGCCCTGGGCCTGCACGGACGCTGCGAACCCGAATGCGGCGACGGCCGCGGTCAGGGCGATGGAACGGTTGATCATTGGACCTCCTCTGTTTTGATCGAGGGGGACTCCTAGGGGGATGCAGAGAAACATCTATTGCATTTATATGACGGTTTGATGAAGCTCGGAGAGCCTGCGCAAATGTGCTGTGGGCAACATATTTCTGTATTTCCGGAAATACCGTTGACAAGGTCCGTCGCCCCTCTTAAATTGGCTTTATGAACCTCGACGACGCCGCTGCGCGCCTGGAAGCGCTGGGTAACCCCACCCGCCTGAAGATCTACCGCACCCTCGTGCGGGCGGGCGAAGAAGGCCTGTCGGTCGGGCGCCTGCAGGCCAGCATCGACATCGCCGCTTCGACCTTGTCGCATCACCTGAAGTCTCTAGTGGTCGTGGCACTGGTGACGCAGACCCGCGAGGGCACCACCCTCGTCTGCCACGCCAACTACGACATCATGCGCGACTTGCTAGGCTACATGGTCGAGGAATGCTGCGCCGAGGGAAGCTGCCCCCCCGTCGTGCTGCCCTCGGCCAAGATGGCCAAGGCGGCCTGAGTTTTTTTGTCTCAGTATTTCGATGATTCTGGAAAGACAGGAGTAAGAGAGATGCCCGACACGATCACCAAGCCCCAAGAGAAGCCGAGGACCGTCGCCATCCTGGGCGCCGGCCCGGTCGGCCTGGCCGCTGCCGCCCACGTGCTGGAGCGCGGCATGGAGCCGGTCGTGCTCGAAGCCGGCCCCACCGTCGGCCATGCCGTGCGCCAGTGGAGCCACGTCCAGATCTTCTCGCCCTGGGAATACAACATCGACAAGGCGGCCGAACGTCTCCTCGTCGAGGCCGGCTGGAACAAGCCGCAGCCCGACCACTACCCGACCGGTGCCGAACTGCTGGAGCAGTATCTCGAGCCGCTCGCTGCGCGCACCAGGCTCAAGGATCGCATCCGCACCCAGAGCATGGTGACCAGCGTCGGCCGCGTGGGCTTCGACAAGGTGAAGACCAAGGGCCGCGAAGCCGCGCCCTTCGAGATCCGCTACCAGAACGGCAAAGGCCCCGAGGTGCTGCGCGCCGATGCCGTGATCGACGCCACCGGCACCTGGTTCTCGCCCAATCCGGCCGGCGCCAACGGCCTGCCGGCGGTCGGCGAGCGCGAAGTCCAGGACCGCATCGCCTACGGCATGCCCGACGTGCTGGGCCGCGACCGCGCCCGCTACGCCGGCCGCTGCGTCGCCGTGCTGGGCGGCGGTCACTCCGCCATCGGCACCTTGATCGATCTCGCCAAACTCAAGGACGAGGCACCGACCACCGAGATCGTCTGGCTGCTGCGCGGCGAGAGCCCCGAGAAGTCGTTCGGCGGCGGCTCGGCCGACCAGCTCGCCGCCCGCGGCGCGCTCGGCAGCGCCTTCGCGGCCCTGGTGGCCAGCGGCAAGATCCGGAGCGAGACCGGCTTTCGCGTCTCGCATCTCAGCCGCGACGGCCAGCACCTGCGCATCGACGGCGGCTCGGCCTGCTCCGGCCGCCACGTGACCGTGGACGAACTGGTCGTCTCGACCGGCTTCCGGCCCGAGCTCGACTTCCTGCGCGAGATCCGGCTGTCGCTCGATCCGGCGCTCGAGTGTCCGCCGCTCCTGGCGCCGCTGATCGATCCCAACGAGCACAGCTGCGGCACCGTGCGGCCGCATGGCGCGCGCGAACTCGCCCAGCCCGAAGCCGGCTTCTATTTCGCCGGCATGAAGTCGTACGGCCGGGCGCCCACGTTCCTGATGCTGACCGGCTACGAGCAGGTCCGCTCGATCGCCGCCGAAATTTCCGGCGACCACGAGGCCGCCCGCAAGGTCGAGCTGGTGCTGCCCGAGACCGGCGTGTGCAACGGTCCGGCTCCGTCGCTTTCGCCCACCGGCGGTGCGGTCGCCGCGGGCTGCTGCGGCGGCCCGCCGGTCGAGAATGCCAGCGCCTGCTGCGTGAAGGACGAGGTCGCCAAGGCCGAAGGCAAGAAGGGCTGCGGCTGCGCATGAAGCCGCAGGCGCAGATGCCGCCGGGCCCTCTCGGCGGCTCCTTCGCCTGGCAGGCGAAGGCTTTTCATGACTACGACTCCTGGGCGCTACATGTGACACCGGCCGACGTCGTCGAGATCGAGGCCGCCGTCGCCGGGACCCAGGCGGCCGGCCTCGACATCCGCAGGATCGAGCGCAAGGACTTCCCGCTCCCGGGTTTCGCCGCGAGGCTCGCGACGCTCCGCCATCGCATCCTGGGCGAGCTGGGTTTCGGCTATGTCCGCGGCCTGCCGGTCGAGCGCTGGGATCCCGACTTCCGCATGAGGGTCTACTGGGGCCTCTCGCGCCACATCGGCGATCCGGTGCCGCAGAATCGCAACGGCCACCTGATCGGCCATGTCATCGACATCGGCACCTCGGTGAACGACGCCGACAAGCGCATCACCCAGACCAACGCCGAACTCTCCTTCCATGTCGATTCCTGCGACGTGGTGGCGCTGCTTTGCCTGGCGGCATCGAAGTCGGGCGGTGAGAGCGCGATCGTGAGCGGCGTCGCCGTGCACGACGAGATGATGCGCACCCGGCCCGACCTCTGCACCGCACTCTATGGGCCTATCCCGATGGATCGCCGCGGCGAGGTGCCGGCCGGTGGCAACGGCTGGTACGAGATGCCGCTCTTCAGCTGGCACCGCAATTCCTTCACCGGCTTCGCGCCGGTCCGGCTCTATGTCGAATCGGTGCGCCGCTTCCCCGACGCGCCGCCGCTCACGCCGATCCTTACCGAAGCGCTCGACCTCTTCTACGAACTCTGCGCCGATCCGCGCTTCTGCCTGATGATCCCGTTCCGGCCGGGCGACATCCAGTACATCCACAATCACGTCGTGTTCCACGCCCGCACCGCCTACGTCGACCACCCGCCGCCCGCGCCCAAGCGCCACCTGATGCGCCTGTGGCTGTCGGCGGCCGACGGCCGCGAGCTGCCGCAGGCGCTGCTGGCCAAGTGGCCGGTGGTCGAGCGCGGCAAATTGCGCGGCGGCGCCGTGATCGCCCCCGACCGCGAATGGATCGTGCCGCTAGAAGCGGAGACTCCAGCGTACTGATGGACCGCAGCCGCCTGCCGACGATCCTCGTCCTCGGGACGGCGCAGACACTCGCCTGGGGTTCTACCTATTATTTGCCGGCAATTCTCGCCGACGAGATGGTGCGCGATATCGGCA
>JAUXWB010000345.1 GCA_030684475.1 Reyranella sp.
CCGAGCAGAAGGCGCGCCATCTGCCGCCGATGCTGAACTCCGACCTGATCTGGTGCCAGGGCTATTCCGAGCCGGGCTCGGGCTCCGACCTCGCGAGCCTGCGCACCAAGGCGGAGCTCCACGGCGACCACTACATCGTGAACGGCCAGAAGACCTGGACGACGCTCGCGCAAATTGCCGACTGGATCTTCTGCCTGGTGCGGACTTCCAACGAGGGCAAGCGCCAGGAGGGCATCTCCTTCCTGCTGATCGACATGAAGACGCCCGGCATCTCCGTCGAGCCGATCATCACCGCCGACGGCAACCGCGCCGGCACGCAGGAAGTGAATTCGGTGTTCTTCACCGACGTGAAGGTGCCGGTCGAGAATCGCGTCGGCGAAGAGAACATGGGCTGGACCTATGCCAAGTACCTGCTCGAGTTCGAGCGCGGCGGCAATCCTTATAGCCCGCGACTGCGTTCGGGATTCGAGAAGCTGAAGCGGCTCGCGATGTCGATGCCGGACGGCGAGGAGTCGATCATGGCCGACACGGCCTGGCGCGAGAAGCTCTCGCGCATGGACATCGAGATCTCGGGCCTGGAAATGTTCGAGCAGGAATTCTATTCCAAGCTTGCCTCGGGCCAGAACCCCGGTCCGCTCTCCTCGATGATCAAGCTGCGCGGCACCGAGGTCATGCAGCAGGTGCAGGAGTCCGCTGTCGAGGCGGCCGGCTACTACAGCCAGCCGTTCCCCGAGCAGCGCGCTTGGAACGCCAATGTCGAGCCGATCGGGCCCGACGGCGTCGACGTGCTGGCGCCGCGCTACTTCAACGGCCGCAAGATGACGATCTATGGCGGCTCGTCGGAAGTGCAGCGCGGCATCATGGCCAAGGCGATGTTGGGGCTCTGACCCCCTCCGGCGCTGCGCGCCACCTCCCCCGAGGCGGGGGAGGAGATGAAGATAACGACGCCTCTAATTTCCCTCCTCCCCCGTCAAACGGGGGAGGTGCCCCGAAGGGGCGGAGGGGGTCGGGAGAACAACGATGCGCCTAGCCTTCAACGAAACCGAACTCGCCTTCCAGCGCGACGTGCGCGACTGGATCACCGCCAACATGCCGCCGGAGGTGGCGGAGGAGAGCCGCCGCAGCCGGTCGAGCCACGTCTCCAAGGAGCGGCTGCTGCAGTGGCAGAAGAAGCTCGCCGGGAAGGGCTGGCTCTGCCCCAACTGGCCCCAGGAGTATGGCGGCACAAGCTGGAATTCGACGCAGAAGTTCATCTTCGAAATGGAAATGGCGCGGGCCGATTCGCCCTATCTCTCCTCGTTCAGCATCAAGATGGTGGCGCCGGTCCTGATGAAGTTCGGCAGCGAGGCGCAGAAGAAGCGCTTTCTGCCGAAGATCGCCGCCGCCGAGGAATTGTGGTGCCAGGGCTATTCCGAGCCGGGCTCGGGCTCCGATCTCGCGTCCTTGCGCACCCGCGCGGTCCGGGAAGGCGACCACTACATCGTCAATGGCCAGAAGATCTGGACGACCAACGCCCATTGGGCCGACTGGATCTTCTGCCTGGTGCGAACCTCGACCGAAGGCAAGAACCAGGAAGGCATCTCCTTCCTGCTGATCGACATGAAGTCGCCGGGCATAAAAGTCGACCCGATCTATCTCGTCGACGGCACGCGCACGCCGATGCGTCACGAGGTCAACCAGGTGTTCTTCACCGACGTGAAGGTGCCGGTCGAGAACCGTGTGGGCGAGGAGAACAAGGGCTGGACCTACGCCAAGTACCTGCTCGAGTTCGAGCGCGGCGGCCAGGCGCACGGCCCGCGTCTGCGCAAGGCGTTCCGCCATCTGCAGCATCTGGCCCACAGCCAGATCGATCACGGCGATCCGCTGTCGGACAACCCGACCTGGCGCGAGAAGATGGCGGCGCTCGAAATGGAGATCGACGCCGTGGAGATGAACGAGATGATGTTCTACTCCAGCCTCAAGACCGGCGAGGCGCCCGGCCTGATGGCCTCGGTGGTGAAAATGCGCGGCACCGAGGTAGGCCAGAAGGTGACCGAACTCGCCGTCGAGGCGGTGGGCTGGTACGGCGTGCCCTTCACCGAACTCAGGAACTACGACAGCAACGTCGTGCCGGTCGGCGGCGAATACGTCGACGACGCCTCACCACGCTACTTCAACACCCGCAAGAGCACGATCTACGGCGGCTCGTCCGAGGTCCAGCGCAATATCATGGCCAAGGCGATGCTGGGGATCTGATTCGTCGTGGTCGCGGTCCGTATCAATCTCCTCTCCGCCACGAAGTGGGGGAGAGGAAGGGGCCCGTTGCGAAGCAACGGGAAGGTGAGGTGGTAGCAGTTGCGGTGATAACGCCGAGTTGGGTAAGCGAAGCCCCACCTCACCCTCCCATCGCTTCGCGATGGGCCCCACTCTCTCCCCCCGCGGAGACGCGGGCGGAGAGGGAGCTTGAGTAGAGGAAGTAGGGGAAAGGGAATCTCGAAATGGACTACCGCCGCCTCGGCCGCGCCGGCCTGAAAGTCTAGCGGCGCGTCATTCTGCCAAATCCCGAAGGGTGGCATTGCGCTAACGTTGCTGTAGACAGGACTCAAGCTTGTACCACCATGATCGAGCTCGCCCGCTCCACAAAAATGGATGTGCGCGACTACACGCGGGGGTGCTCAAGCATGCGACAAGCAGTATTGAGCTTGCAGATAGCTGTGTGCACGATACCTCGCATAAGGACCAATGCAGACTAATGACTTTCCCGTGTGATGCTAGAGCGGTCGCCAATGAGTTTCTGGATATGGGCGACCTTGCTGGAAAGGCGCTAAGCAACATGGCGCTGCAGAAGCTCGTGTATCTGGCGCACGGATGGCACATAATGAAGACTGGGCAGCCACTCGCGACCAATCACTTCGAGGCTTGGGAGTGGGGGCCGGTCGTGAAGTGCCTTTACGACTCGCTGAAAACCTACGGCGAGCAGCCTGTGACAGGCCGCGTAACTTGGTTCAATGCAATGGAGAACAGGGTGGAGATGGCCCGTGCTCCACTGGAAGATGGCCAGCGGGCTTTTCTCGCGGATCTGTTCAATAGGTATGGTCACCTAAAAGCCTTCGAGCTGTCGCTTCTGACGCACGCGCGCGGCGGGCCTTGGGATCGCGTTTGGAATGCGCCAGCTGATGAAATTCACATTAACCAGCGAATTTCTAACGACCTGATAAGGCGCTATTTCCACATCCATGTGGAGAATGCAAAAAATATCCCATAAGTCGTTGTTTTTATTAACGAATAGAAGATTTAGTTTTTCACATGTTCCGCTTTTTTTCCGTTGCTCGAAATGCGAAGAGCGGCATACTAAGGCATGACTAACCGCCTTCTAAATCCGCTAGATGTTGTGCGCTTGGCCGAAGACGAGTACGAGGCCACGCTGGCCGCGGTCCGGGCTCATCTGTACCGGCCTGCGCCGCGCATGTCCTACACGTGGCTGTACGCGAACGCCCGGTTCGCAATCGCACCAGAACGAGGCTTGAGCCGAGCTTCAGTTCTCGCCGGGCTTGCAGGGCTAAGCACTAAGACGGCGCGAGAGCAAAACGAAGCGTGTTGGCTATTGATCGAAGCCTTGTACGACGACAAGGACTCGCAGTGTTGGGACCTCGGGCAAGTTAACTTGGGGTTCGGTCGCGACACCTTCATTCCGGTGCGCCCGAGTGCGGTGCGCCTTGATCGTAAAACTAAACGCGCCTCGGTCGTCGTCGTGCAGCCTCGCAAGACTTTCGCCCCTGACGACGAGCGCATGGGAATGCTTGGCTTCATCTTGGCTGAGGCGTGCATCGCCCCGGCGCGGGAAACGCTGTTCGCGGCGACGCCATCAATCGAGATGACAGTGGAGTTCGCGAACCTCGGCACAAAAGGCGGTAAAGATCGCGTACCGCGACTTCAGCCTCTGGAAGACTTTCCCGCGCCTGACGTTGAGCGCATCAAGCTCCGGATCGCAAACCTGGCTCGCGCACTCGACGTGGTACGTGGTGAGATTGCGGACCGTCGTCGGAAGGATCGCGGTCGTACTCCAGAGCCCCCCGGCCCGCTGTTCGAGTAACGAACTCGCGACTAGCGGCTCGACCTACGGCGTGCCGATTGCCGCGTCTGCG
>JAUXWB010000347.1 GCA_030684475.1 Reyranella sp.
CCACGGCACCGGCCACGGCGTCGGCGCCTATCTCTCGGTCCACGAGGGCCCGCACCGCATCTCCAAGATGGCCAACAACGTGGCCCTGCTGCCCGGCATGATCGTCAGCAACGAGCCGGGCTACTACAAGACCGGTGCCTACGGCATACGCATCGAGAACCTGGTGGCGGTGCGCGAGGCCGCGATCGACGGTGCCGACCGGCGCTACTACGAGTTCGAGACGCTGACCCTGGCGCCGATCGACCTCGTCTGCATCGAGCCCACCCTGCTGACCGACCCCGAGCGGACCTGGCTGAATGCCTATCACCGGCGCGTCCGCGAGTCGGTGGGGCCCGAGGTCGACGAGGCGACGCGCGCGTGGCTCGCCGAGGCGACCCGCGCCATCTAGGCCCATGGCTCCGCGCTAATCCTTCAAGACAGTCCGGCCAAGCACGACGTCTTCATAGACGTGGAGCGACGGCAGTCCACCCGTGTGCATGAAGAGCACCTTGGCGTTGGGCTTGAAGTGGCCTTGCCGCGCAAGTCCGATGAGTCCGGCCATGATCTTTCCGGTATAGACCGGGTCGAGCAGGACGCCTTCGGTCCGCGCCAGCATCTGGACAGCTTCCACCATCTTGGCGTTGGGTACGGAGTATTTCGGCTGCCAGAAGCCGCCGAAACTCTTGACCGCCTCGCGCGGGACCTTGCCGATGCCGAGCAGGTCGGCCACGGCCTGCGCTTCCTTGAGGACAAGCGGCTCCTGGTCCGCGGGATCGCGGCTGACGCCGATGCCGATCAGCGGGATCTTGATGTTGTTGCCGAAGAAACCCGCCACCATGCCGCCATGGGTCCCCGAGCTGCCTGAGCCGACCACGACGGCATCGAGCGCCAACCCCATGTCAAACCATTGCTGCTGCATTTCCTGGACGCACGCGACATAGCCCAACCCGCCAATCGCATTCGAGCCGCCGCCCGGGATGATGTAGCCCTTGCGACCGAGCGAAGCGACTTCCTGTGCGACCTTCGACATGGCAGCACCCATGTCCGAACCGCCCGGCACCACGGTGATGGCTTCGACGCCCATCAACTCGAACATGAAGTTGTTGCCGCCGGCCTCCTTGCTGTAGCTGCCGGGCACGCGCTCCTCGATCACGAAGCGGCATTTCAGCCCTTCCTTGACCGCGGCAGAGAGGGTGATGCGGCAATGATTGGACTGCGGCGCGCCGCAGGTGATCAGCGTATCAGCGCCCTGTGCCAGCGCATCCGCAGCGAGGAATTCGAGCTTGCGGGTCTTGTTGCCGCCCGGGAAGAGGCCCAGGAGATCGTCGCGCTTGATCCAGATCTCCGGCCCGACTCCGCCTGGGCAACCCGCCGCCAGTGCCTTGGTAAAATGCGGAAGCAGCTCAATCGGCGTGGGGGCATGAGTATAGCGACGACGCGGAAAACGGGCCAAATCCATTCGATCAACTCCAGAGAGAGAATTCACTTGAACACCCAGAGGTCATGACGAGAGCTTCACCCACTCTTCCTCAGTCATCGTCTGCACGCCGAGTTCGGCCGCCTTGCGTGCCTTGGAACCGGCGTTCTCGCCGACCACGACGAGACTGGTCTTCTTTGACACCGAGTCCGTCACCTTGGCGCCCAGCTCCTCGGCCCGCGCCTTGGCAGCATCGCGGGTCATCGAACTCAGTTCGCCGGTGAAGACCACGATCTTGTCCTTGAGCAGCGCGTCCGCAGCGATCACGCGGCGCTGCACGGCCTCGACGGAGAGCTGCTTCAGCAGGTCCTTGATGATCTCGACCGTGTGGCCCTCGGTAAAGAAGGCGCACATCGCGTCGGCCGTGGTGACGCCGATCTGCTCGACGTTGCACAGGCGACCGTAGGAAAGGCCGACTTCCCTTCCGGCCTTCTCCTTCTTCACCTCGTCGGGATGCTCCTTGCGCTCCTTGGCGGCCGCCAACATCTCAGCAAGCCAGGTATCGGCGTCGCCATACTCCTGCGCCAGGATCTTGGCCGTGGCCTCGCCGATCAACGGGATGCCGAGCGCGTTGATGAAACGGTCGAGCGAGATGGTGCGCCGGCTATCGATCGCGGCAAGCAGGTTGCGCACCGAGAGGTCGCCCCAGCCCTCACGCTTCTTGATTTCCGCTTCTTTGTTCTTCAGTCGGAAGATGTCACCCGGGACCTTCAAGAGGACATCGTTGAAGAAATTCTCGATATGCGTGCCGCCCAGCCCTTCTATGTCGAAGCAGTTGCGCGACACGAAGTAGCGCAGCCGCTCAACCTGCTGGAACGGGCATTCGAGCCCGCCCGAGCAGCGGCGCACCACGCCGCCCTCCTCGGCCTTGACCTCGGTCTTGAGCGGACAGGGGCATCGCGTGGGGAAATGATACTTCTTCGCGTTCTTCGGCCGCTCGTCGGGCACGAAGCCCAGCACCTGCGGGATGACGTCGCCCGCGCGCTGGATGGTGACCATGTCGCCGACGCGCACGTCGAGGCGTTCGATCTCGTCGGCATTGTGCAGGGTGGCCCGCGCCACCACGACGCCGCCGACATTGATCGGCTCGAGTTCGGCGACCGGCGTCAACGCGCCGGTGCGGCCGACCTGGATGTTGATCCCGTTCAGCCGCGTGCGCGCCTGCTCGGCCGGGAACTTGTGGGCGATCGCCCAACGCGGCGCACGGCTCACAAAGCCCAGCCGCTCCTGCCAATCGATGCGATCAACCTTGTAGACGACGCCATCGATGTCATAGGGCAGCGACGGCCGTTCCTCGCCGATCCTCTTGTAGAAGGTGCGCACTTCGTCGGCGGTGCGGCAGAGCTTGGTCAGCGGATTGGTCTTGAAGCCCCACTCCTTGAGGAGCTTGAGATACTCGCTATGGGTCTTCCAGGCGCGCGGCTCGGCCTCGCCCCAGGCATAGGCGAAAAAGCGCAACGGACGGGATGCCGTGATCTCAGGATCGAGCTGGCGCAGGGAGCCCGCAGCAGTGTTGCGCGGATTGACATAGGCCTTCTCGCCTGCCGCGATCTGGCGGACGTTCAATTCCACGAACGCCTTGCGTTCCATATAGACCTCGCCGCGCACGTCGAAGGCCTTGGGCACGCCCTTGCCCTTCAACTTCTGCGGGATGTCCTTGATGGTCTTGAGGTTGGTGGTGACGTCCTCGCCGGTGGTTCCGTCGCCACGCGTCGCCCCTTGGACAAACAAGCCGTCCTCATAGCGCAGGCTGATCGACAGGCCATCGATCTTGGCCTCGCAGGAAAGCGCAATCTCGGCGTCGGACTTGAGGTCGGTCTCGCGCTCCAGGCCACGTCGCACGCGGTCGAAGAAACCCTGCAGCTCCTCGTCGGTGAAGGCATTGTCGAGCGACAGCATCGGCCTGCTGTGCCGGACCTTGGTGAAGGCCGTGGTCGGTGTTGGCGCCACGCGTTGCGTCGGGCTGAACATGTCGACCAGCTGCGGGAACTTCACCTCGATCGCCTTCAGGCGCTGTCGCAGCCGGTCGTACTCGGCGTCCGAGATCTCGGGATCGTCCTTCTCGTGATAGAGCTTGTCGTGGTGCGCGATCTCGTCCGCCAGCCGCTTGTGCTCGGCCCGCGCCTGACGCTCGGTCATTTCGTCGACCGAGAGCGCCGCCACGACCTTGGCCACCCGCGACATCGCCCCTCCTAGCCCGCGGTCGCCAGCAGGCGGTCGGCGGCGGCGCGGGCCTCCGCCGTCACCTCCGCACCCGACAGCATGCGGGCGATTTCCTCGCGGCGCCCCTTGGCGTCCAGGGCCAGCACGTCCGTACTTGCCGCGTTGCGGGTCGTCGTCTTCCGGATCAGCCAATGCCGGTCGGCGACGGCGGCGACCTGGGGCGAATGCGTGACCACCAGCACCTGCACGTCCCTGGCCAGCCGCTTCAGGCGCTCGCCCACGGCCGACGCGGTGGCGCCGCCGATGCCTGAGTCGACTTCGTCGAACACGATGGTGACGGCGTCACCCACCTTGGCAAGGCAGACCTTGAGCGCCAGCAGAAAGCGGGAGAGCTCACCGCCCGAGGCGATCCGGGCGATCGGCGCCGGCGGCGTGCCGGGATTGGTGGCAACGACAAACTGCACGCGATCGGCGCCTGCCTCGGACCATTCGGCCTCGGGCAGCGGCGCCAACTCGGTGACGAACTTCGCCTTCTCGAGCTTGAGCGGACCGAGTTCAGCCGCCACCGCCTTGTCGAGCCGGGTCGCCCCCTTGCGACGCGCCGCCGACTGGGCTTCGGCCGCGGCGACATAGCTCGCACGGGCAGCCTTGGCCGCGGCGGCGAGCTTCTTCAGGCCAGCCTCGCCGGAGTCGAGTGCCGCGAGCTGCGACGTCATCCTTTCGACGAGCGCCGCCAGTTCCGGAACCGCAACATTGTGCTTCCGCGCCGCGGCCCGCAGCCCGAACAGGCGCTCCTCGATCTTCTCCAGCCGCGCCGGGTCGAATTCAAGGGCATCGCGGGCCGCTTCGAGCTGGGCCTGCGCCTCGGTCGCCTCGCTCAACGCGCGGTCGAGCGCGGCCAGCGGCGCGTCGAGGTGGCCGGCGGCCTTGTCGACATTGCGTTCGATCAGGCGATGCGCCGTGCCGAGTGCGGCAATCGTGCCCCGGCCCTGCTCCAGTTCGGCCAGCGCCTGCGTCACCGCTTCGCCGAGCGCGCTGCCGGCGCGCAGCAATTGCCGCTCCGAGGCCAGCGTCTCCTCGTCGTCGGGATTGGGCGCCAGGGCCTCGAGTTCCTTCACGGCATGGCGCAGGAAATCCTCGTCGCGCCGCGCCGCCTGGGCCGCCGCTTCGGCATCGGCCTGGGCCTGCTCGGCCGCGCGCCAGTCGCGCCACGCCGCGCGGACGGCATCCGCCTGCTTCTCCAGGCCGGCAAATGCATCGAGCGAAGCGCGGTGCGTGGCGACGTCGAGCAGGCCGTGCTGCTCCATCTGTCCCTGGATTTCGACCAGGCTGTCGCCAAGGCGGCGCAGCAGCGCCACCGACGCCGGCTGGTCGTTGACGAAGGCGCGCCCCCGCCCGTCGGCGGCGACCATGCGGCGCAACGTCAGGACATCCTCTTCGCCCAGGCCCTGCTCGGCGAGGATCGCATGCGCCGGGTGGGCCTTGGCCAAGTCGAAGGAAGCGGCGATCGAGGCCTGCGTTGCGCCGCGACGTACCGCACCCGATTCGGCGCGCGCGCCCAGGGCGAGGCCGAGCGCATCGATCAGGATCGACTTGCCGGCGCCGGTCTCGCCGGTGAGCGCGCCCAGCCCACCGCCGGGACCGCCATCGGCCGCTCGCGCGAATCCGAGATCGAGCTTCTCGATCAGGACGAAGTCGCGGATCGAAAGCGAAACCAGCATGCAGCCCCGGTCAGAACATACCGAAGAACCAGCGACTCTTCTCGTCGGGCGGCCTTTGGCCCTCGCCGGTCATCAGGAAGTAGCTGTCCTGGTACCACTCGCTGCCGGGGAAATTGTAACCCAGCACGGCGGCATTCTCCTGGGCCTCGCTCTTCACGCCGAGCGCCAGATAGCTTTCAACGAGCCGATGAAGCGCCTCGGGCACGTGGGTGGTGGTCTGGTAGCGCTCGATCACGACGCGATAGCGGTTGATCGCGCCGACGTACTGCTGGTTCGACTGGTAGAAGCGGCCGACAGCCATCTCCTTGCCGGCGAGATGGTCGATGGCAAGCTCGACCTTCAGGCGCGCATCGCGCGCATAGGGGGAGCCGGAGAAGCGCTTCACGACTTCCGCCAGCGCTTCGAGCGCCTGCTGCGTGGCGCGCTGGTCTCGGCCGACGTCGGAAATCTGCTCGTAGTAGCAAAGCGCCTTCAAGTAATAGGCGTAGGCAAGATCGCGATGGCCGGGATGGAGCTGGATGAAGCGGTCCAGCGCGACGATGGCCTCGTCGTACTTGTTCGACTGATAGTAGGAGAAAGCGGCCATGATCTGGGCTTTGGTCGCCCATACCGAATAGGGATGCTGACGGTCGACTTCCTCGAACCCCTTGGCGGCATTCTTGTAGTCCTGGACGCTCAGCTGATCGAGGGCGTTGTTGTAGAGCTGCTCCACCGGCCTCTCGACATAGTTCCTGTCGTCATCCGACGAACCACAGCCGGCCAAGCCCAGCGCCATGCACGCCAGTGCCAGTCCCGCAACCGCATGCCGAGTCCCAACTACGCCCGCTTTCGACATTTCCCATCCGTCAAACCAGAGTGCCGCCGGGTTATATCACGCGGAAGCCAAAAAAAGAGGGGCCGAACGGCCCCTCGATAAGATGCGTGGAGAACGCGAAAGTCTGCGTCAGTTGGCTTGTCGACGCAGAAACGCCGGAATTTGCAGGTCGTCGTCGTCCCGCGCGGGCTTGGTCCGCTCGGTGACGTCGAGACTGATCGAAGTTTGGACCGGCGCGGCCCGGACGACGGGCTTCGGTGCGACAGCCACGACGTTTTCCGGTGCCACACGGGCAACCGACGGCTCGGTGGGAGCCGCCGCGGCCATGGGCTTGGGTGCGGAGAACGCTCCGGTGATGCGCTGGAAGAGGTTGGGCGACGACCGGCTATCGCCGGCCGGACGCGCGGCCATCGGTCGCGCAGCCGGCTCGGATGCGCGGACCGGGGCCTTCATTGCCGGACGGCTGACGCGCCAATCGTTCTCGTCGACCAGCGGCCGCTGGACCGCCGGGGCGGCGGGGGCGACCGCCGGCGTTGGCACCGGAGCCGGCGCCGCGAGCGGGGCCGCCGCCGGAGCCTGTGCCGCCACGGGGGCCGGAGCCGCCAGCGGAGCCGAAGCTTCGACCGGCGGCGCGGCCATGATCTGCGCCGGGATCGACATCTCGGCAGCCGGTTCGGCGGCCTGGGCGACGGCGGCCATCGGCGCGGGTGCCATCACCGGAGGTGCGGTCGGAGCTGCCGGTGGCGGCGCCATTGGCGCTGTCGCGACGGGGGCGGCAGGGATCGGCGCGGCAGGGATCGGCGCGGCGGGGATCGGCGCGGCAGGAGCAGCGCCCGCCGCGGTCGGCATGGCAACACGACCGACCGGCGGCGCGACAGGTCGGCTGAGCGCCGGCTGGCCGGTCTGCATCGGGCGATTCATGTCGAGCGAGAGATAGTTCGGCGCCGGCTGCTGCGCCGCCATCGCGGCAATGCCGGTGGCGACGACCGACACCCGCATGCGGCCCTGCATCGTGGCGTCGAAGGTCGAGCCAAAGATGATGTTGGCATCGGCGTCGACTTCCTCGCGGATGCGATTGGCCGCTTCGTCGACTTCATGCAAAGTCATGTCGAGCCCGCCGGTGATGTTGATGAGAACGCCCTGGGCGCCCTTCATCGAATGGTCTTCCAGCAGCGGGTTGGAGATCGCCGACTCGGCGGCGACTCGGCTGCGATCCGGCCCCTCGGCCTCGCCGGTGCCCATCATCGCCTTGCCCATCTCGCCCATTACCGTGCGGATATCGGCGAAATCAAGATTGATGAGACCCGGCATGACCATGAGATCGGTGACGCCGCGCACGCCCATGTGCAGCACGTCGTCGGCCATCTTGAAGGCGTCGGCGAACGTCGTCTTCTCGTTGGCGATCTTGAACAGGTTCTGGTTGGGGATGACGATCAGCGTGTCGACCACCTTCTCCAGTTCCAGGATCCCCTGCTCGGCCGACTGCATGCGCCGGCGGCCCTCGAAGTGGAACGGCTTGGTCACGACACCGATGGTGAGGATGCCCTGCTCCCGCGCCGCCGCGGCGATCACGGGCGCCGCACCGGTGCCGGTGCCGCCGCCCATGCCGGCGGTGACGAACACCATGTTGGCGCCGTCGAGGAGCTGCAGGATTTCGGGCAGCGCCTCCTCGGCGGCCTGACGGCCGACCTCGGGACGTGCGCCCGCGCCCAGACCCTGCGTGATGGTGATGCCGAGCTGGACCCGCCGATCGGCGAGCGATTGGCCGAGCGCCTGCGCGTCGGTATTGGCGACGATGAATTCGACGCCTTCGAGCGCGGCGCTGATCATGTTGTTGACGGCGTTTCCGCCCGCGCCACCGACACCGATGACGGTGATGCGGGGCTTAATCTCCGACTCCTTTTGAGGGAGGCTGAGGTTGATTGTCATTCGGCTTTCTCCACGCAAACGAGGGGGGTATCTGCTCGGAGTAGCGACGCGGACCCTTTTTGGTAAAGACCCTTCACCGCCACCGGGCTTTTCTTCTTGTTATCTACAGCCTGTTGGGAACTGCCACATCCCACACAACATATTGCCTAAAAGTTCTCTCTAATCCAACTGCCAATGCGCCCAATCCGGCTTGCTTGGGCTTCCGCCGACGCCGGTTGGGCCTGGGCCACCGCATGATGGTGCAGTGCAAAGGACAGCAGGCCTGCAGCCGCGGAAAACGCCGGTCCACCGGTGGAATCCGCCAGTCCTGCGAGACGCAACGGCGCTCCCGTGCGCACTTTTTTGTTGAGGACGGCCGCCGCGACCTCCGGAACCCCGTCGAGTTGGCAGGCGCCGCCAACGATAACGGCCCGGCCGCCAGCCAACTTATCCACACCACTCGCCTCGAGCCGGTTACGCACCAGCTCGAACGTCTCCTCGATACGCGGCCGGATGATGCCAACCAGGATCGAGCGCGGGATGTGATTGGGCCGCGTGCGGTCCTCCTCGCCGATCAGCGGCACGTCGATGATGTCGTACTCGTCGTTGGGCTTGGCGACGGCGCGGCCGATCTGGGTCTTCATGCGCTCGGCATGGGCGAGCGGAGTCGAGAGCCCGCGAGCGATATCGCGGGTGACATGCTCGCCGCCGACCGGGATCGAATCGACATGGACCAGGTGACCTTCATAGAAGACGGCGATCGAGGTCGTGCCGCCCCCCATGTCGATCAGCGTGACGCCGAGATCGCGCTCGTCGGACACCAACGAACTGAGGCCAGCGGCGTGCGCGGCCACCACACGCTCGGCGATCTCAAGATGGGCGCGCCGCACGCAGACCTGAAGGTTGCGCATGGCGCCGCTGGTCGCCGTGACCAGATGCACGTCAACGCCCAGGCGCTCGCCGAACATGCCACGGGCATCGCGCACCGGGATGCCGTCGACACTGTAGCCGATCGCCTCGGAATGGATGATGTCGCGGTCGGCGGTCTCGGCCGGCAGGTGGATGTGGGTCTGTACCCGGCGCACGTCGCGCTCGCCGATCTCGTGATGGCCGATCGCGACCTCGAGGCTCTGGTTGTGCGAAGCAGCCGACCCGCCGCTCACACCGACGATCACCTCGCGCACGTGCTCGCCGCACATCTCCTCGGCTGTCGACACCGCCGAGGAGATCGCGCGCGTGGCGGCCTCCATGTCGATGATGTTGCCGGAGCGCATGCCCTGGGCGGCCTGGTGACCGATGCCGACCACCCGCAGTCCCTGCCCGTCGACTCGCGCCACGAAGCAGACGACCTTGCTTGTTCCGCTGTCGAGCGCCGCAATAATGCCGTTTCTTGCCTTCGCCACGATAGTCCCCCGTCTCTACGCATACACTTTGGGTTTCATTGGACGTCACGCCGGCCCAGGCGGCGGATCGCCACCTGAACCGCGCTTCCTCAGATAGAGCTTGTCCGGCAGCCTGAGATCGACGACGCCGTACTCGCGCGACAACAGCTTGTGGCGCTCGTCCAGCTTGGCCAGCTGCTGGAGGGCGGCGACCGCATCTTCCTCGGGCAGCCAGATCTCGACATCGTTGTTCAGAACGAGATTCCAGCGGCGCTGCCCGACCCACACGGCGGCGCGCAACTCTCGGGTGAGCGCGGGCTCGTAGGCAAGCAACAACAGCAGTTCGCCGACATGCTCGGGCGCACCGTCGCCGCCCAGCAGCAGCAGCGACTCGGCGCCCGGCGGCATGCGGCTGGCGCGGACGGTGCGGCCGTTCCGGTCGATCAGCGTGTATTCGGTACCATTCTGCCAAAGGGCGACGGCACGGCGCTCGCGCAGCGTCACGTAAAGCGTGTCCGGCAGACGACGCTCGACGGTGGCGCCGGCCACCCAGTCGATGGCCTCGAGGCGCTGGCGGGAGGCCTGCAGGTCGACGCCCAGGAGCGAATCGCCCTGCTTGACGTTGAGTGCCGCCAGGATAGCGCTGCGCTCGACGTAGTCGCGGCCCTCGACGGTGACATCGGCGAGCTTGAACGGCGTGATGGCACCGATGATGCTGCGTGAAGCCGCGTCGATCCGGGCCTGGGCCTCGACCAGCCAGCCTTCACGCCACGCCCACCAGCCGCCGCCGCCGCCGCAACCCAGAAGCAGCACGGCGATACCGAGCAGCATGGGCTGCCGCCACAGCGGCCGGCCAGTCTTGCGCATCGGGCCGCGCTTCTTGCGGCGATCGTAGTCGCGCCGGATGGTCGCCGTGTTGGCCGTCGTTCGCCTCGGCGCGGCGCTCACGACGGATGCCTCGCGTGGTCAACCATCCAGGTCATGAGATCGGGCCAGGAGATGCCGGCCCATTTCGCCTGCTCCGGCGCCAGGGACAGCGGCGTCATGCCGGGCTGGGTGTTGAGTTCGAGCACGACCAGGCCCGACGTTCCCGGTTGGGATTCATCCCAGCGCAGGTCGGTGCGGCTAAGGCCGTTGCAGCCGAGCGCCTGATGTGCCGTGAGCGCCCATTCCTTGGCGAGATCGTAAATTTCGGCCGGCACCGGCGCCGGCACGAGATGCTCGGTGATGCCGTCGGTGTACTTGGCCTCGTAGTCGTAGAAGCGCGTCCGCGGACGCAGTTCCGTCACGGCTACGGCGTGATCGCCCATCACCGCCACGGTGAGCTCTCGGCCGGGCACGAACTGCTCGATCAGCACGCGCTCGCCGAAGGCCGCTTCCGCCAGCTCGACGGCGGCGAGATTGTCGCCCTCGCGCACGATATGGACGCCGACGCTCGACCCCTGGTCGAGCGGCTTCACGACATAGGGCCGCGGCATCGGATCGCCCGCCGCAAGGGCACGGCGCTCGATCACTTTGCCGCTCGCGACCCGGAGGCCAAGCGACGTGAAGACGTGGCGTGCCATCGGCTTGTCCATGGCGATCGCCGAGGCCAGCACACCGGAATGGGTATAGGGCACGGCCATGATCTCGAGCACGCCCTGGACGCAGCCGTCCTCGCCGTAGCGGCCGTGCAGAGCGTTGAACACGACATCCGGTCCGCCGCCCGCGGCCGGCCGCAGAAATTCGACGAGCGCCCGCAGGTCGCGCTTCACGTCGTACTCGACGACACGGTGGCCGCCCTCGCGCAGCCCCTCGGCGCAGGCGCGACCGCTCACCAGCGAGACCTCGCGCTCGGGCGACCAGCCACCCATCAGGACCGCGACGGTGCGCGTCATGCAGGCACTCCAATACGCCTGATCTCCCACTCCAACTGCACGCCGCTGTCGGCGAGCACGCGCCGGCGAACTTCCTCACCCAGGGCCTCGATATCGGTGGCCGTTGCCGCCCCGAGATTGATCAGGAAATTGCAGTGCTTCTCCGAGACCTGCGCGTCGCCGATGCGCAGACCGCGGCAACCGGCGCGGTCGATCAGCTCCCACGCCTTGTGGCCGGGCGGATTGACGAAGGTCGATCCACCGGTGCGGCTGCGCGGCTGGGACCCGGTGCGGGCGGCGTCGATCTCGGCGATGCGCCGCGAGATCGCAAGCTGGTCGCCCGGCGTGGCCCGCAACCGAGCCGACGTGAAGATCCAGTCGGCCGGCGCCGTGCTGTGACGATAGCTGAAGCCCAGGTCGGCGGCGCCGACACGATGGACGGCACCGCTGCGGTCGACCGCCTCTGCCGAGACCAAAACGTGCGAAAGTTCGCCGCCATAGGCGCCACCGTTCATGGCGACGGCACCGCCGATCGTGCCGGGAATGCCGCTCAGGAACTCGAGTCCGGCCAAGGCGTGATCGCGCGCGGTCAGGGCGACGTTGAGATCGAGAGCACCGGCGCCACTCACCACCTCGTGGCCTTCGACAGCAATGGCGGTGAAGCCGCGCATCAGTCGGACGACCACGCCCTTCACGCCGCCGTCGCGCACCAGAAGGTTCGAGCCCACGCCCAGCACCGTGACCGCGACGTCGGCCGGCAGCGTGGCCAGGAACGACGCCAGATCCTCGACGTCGGCTGGCCGGAACAGCACCTCCGCCGGCCCGCCGGTGCGGAACCAGGTCTGCGGACCGAGCGGCGCATCGGCCACGAGCCGGCCGCGCGGCTTGGGCAGCCGGTCGATCAGGTGGGGATGAGCGGTCGCCAGCGCCATCATGCCGCCGATCCGGGATCATTAGCGTTGGCGATGGCGCGCGGGCCGGCCTGCTCGGCCGCGAGTTGCTGGATCTGTCCGGGCAAAGCATGTGCCCAGGCGGTGATGTTGCCGGCGCCCAGGCAGACCACGACATCGCCGGGCCGCGCAGCCTGCCAGATCAGCTCCGGCAGCTCTCCCGGCGCGCCGAGCGGCGTCACGTCGCGATGCCCGGCGCGGCGCACCAGGTTGACCAGCATGTCGCGGTTGACGCCCTCGATCGGCGCTTCGCCCGCGGCGTAGACATCGGCGATGATCACCGCGTCGGCGTCGGTGAAGCAGGAGGCGAACTCGGCCTTGAGCGAAGCGAGCCGCGTGTAGCGGTGCGGCTGCATGACGGCGATGACCCGGCCCGATCCGCCGTAAGCCTGGCGAGCCGCACGCAGAACGGCGGCAATCTCCACCGGATGGTGGCCGTAGTCGTCGATGACGGTGATGCCGTGCGCCTCGCCGGTCTTGGTGAAGCGCCGCTTGACGCCTGCGAACGCGCCCAGCGCGCGTCGTATCGTGTCGTCCGACAGCCCCATCTCCTGCGCTACCGCGATGGCGGCAAGCGCGTTCTGGACATTGTGCTGGCCGAACATCGGCAGGCGCAGGCCACCGATGATGCGCGATTCGTTGGTGGCGCGGTGCTCGACCATGACGTCGAAATCGGCGCCGCTGCGGTCGAGCCGCAGATTGATCGCACGTACGTCGGCGTTGGCTCCGATGCCGTAGGTAACGATGCGCCTGTCCGCGACACGCGGGATCAGCGCCTGGACCTCGGGATGATCCGAGCACAGGACCGCGAAACCGTAGAACGGGATATTCTCGATGAAACGCACGAACGCCTCGCGCAGCGCGTCGAAGGTCCCGTAGTGATCGAGGTGTTCGGGATCGACATTGGTCACAACGGCGATGGTGGCCGGCAGGCGCAGGAACGACCCGTCCGACTCGTCCGATTCGACCACCATCCAGTCGCCGGCCCCCAACCGCGCGTTGGTGCCGTAGGCATTGATGATGCCGCCGTTGATCACTGTCGGATCGAGCCCGCCGGTGTCGAGCATGGCGGCCACCAGCGACGTCGTCGTGGTCTTGCCGTGCGTGCCACCGACGGCGATCGACCACTTGAGACGCATCAGCTCGCCCAGCATCTCGGCGCGCCGCACGACCGGCAGAATACGTGTGCGCGCCGCCAGAACTTCGGGATTGTCCTTCTTGACCGCGCTGGAGACGACGACGACCTGGGCGTTGGAAATGTTGTCGGCGCGATGGCCGATCGCGACCTTGATGCCAAGTTCGGCGAGCCGGCGCGTGTTGGCGCCCTCGGCGACGTCGCTGCCCTGCACCTTGTACCCGAGATTGTGCAGGACCTCGGCAATACCGGACATGCCGATGCCGCCGATGCCGACGAAATGGATGAGACCGATATCCAGCGGCAGCGCCCTCATGCGGCGGCTCCTGACGGGGTAAGAGGGAGGCCGATCAGTTCGACGACCAGATCGGCCAGGCGCGCGGCAGCGTCGGGCCGTCCGGCGGCGTGGGCAGCGGCGGCCATCGTGGCAAGGCGCTGCGGCGCCTCGAACAGCGCACTCAAATAGGATGCAAGGGCGGCAGACGTAAACGAGGTATGCGGTATGACGATGCATGCCCCCGTCGCCTCGAAAGCACGCGCGTTGGCGCTTTGGTGATCGTCGGCCGCGTGAGGGTAGGGAATCAGGATCGACGGCCGGCCGATCGCCGACAGCTCAGCCACGGTCGAAGCGCCGGAGCGACCGATCACGAGGTGCGCCGCCGCCAGCCTGGCCGGCAAATCGACGAAGAATGGGGCGAGTTCGGCCACGACACCGGCCGCGGCGTAGCGCGCGCGGGCATGCTCGAGATCCTCGGGCCGGCATTGCTGCACCAGGCGAACGCGCGCGCGCAACGGCGCCGGCAACGACAGGATAGCCTCGGGAACGACCTGGCTGAATGATGCCGCGCCTTGGCTGCCGCCGAACACCAGGAGATCGATGACACGACCCTCTCCTGGCGCGCGGTAGGGTGAGCCGCGCAGTGCCCGTACCTGCTCACGCACCGGATTGCCGACCAGAAAGGCGCGGCGATCGTCGTCGGCGACATATTGCGTGCGGGTGAACGATGTCGCGACCCGCGCAGCACCACCCAGAACGAGGCGGTTCGCCTTGCCGAGAACGGCATTCTGCTCGTGCAGCATCGCCGGCAATCTGCGCAGGCGGGCCGCGATCAAAGTCGGCACCGAAGCGTAGCCACCGAAGCCCACGACGGCGGACGGCCCGATGCGACCCAGCACCCGCCAGGCATCGAACAGGCCGAGGGCGAGCGAGAAGACAGCCGCGAGCCGCCGCCGCAACGAGCCGGTCGGACTGGCCGAATGGATGTAGTGAATCGGCCGGTGCGCCAGTGCGCCCTGCCATTGCCGGCCGCGCGAATCCGTCACCAGCGCGAACGGCAGACCACGCGCCTCGAGTTCACCGGCCAGCGCCTCGGCCGGGAACACATGCCCGCCGGTGCCGCCGGTTGCCAGGACCACGGGACCGACCACAGAGGGCACGGGAGCGTGGGTCTCGGCCATCACACCGCCTCCCTGAGCCCAGCGTGCTCGCGTGTCAGCGACAGCAGCATGCCGAGACAGATCGCCATGGCTAACGCCGAGGAACCGCCGTAGGAGATGAACGGCAGCGTCATGCCCTTGGCGGGGATGAGCTGGATGGTCGACGCCATGTTGATGGCGGCCTGCAGGCCGAACTGCACGGCGAGCCCGGTGGCCGCCAGCGTAATGAAAAGGCTGGTCTCCTTCGATGCACGCGACATCGAGCGCAGGGTCACGAAGGCGAACAGGCCGAGGATCAGCAGACAGACGACCAGGCCGAATTCCTCGCCGGCGACAGCCATCACGAAATCAGTGTGCGCGTCCGGAAGCTGCGCCTTGACGGTGCCCTCACCGGGGCCGCGCCCGAACAGCGAGCCGTTCATGAAAGCCTCGAGCGAGGTGTTGACCTGGTAGTTGTCACCCGACGTGGGATCGAGGAAGCGATCGAAGCGACTGCGCACGTGATCGAACATGAAATAGGTACCGACCAACCCGGCGGCGGCGCCCACCACGCCGAAGGTGGCGATCCACATCGGCAGGCCGACGACGAAGAGCTGTGCGCCCCACACCGCTACCACGACGACACTCATGCCGAGGTCGGGCTGCAGAATCAGCAACGCAAGCACGCCGCCCACCAGCAAGGTCGAAAGAAAATAGCCGGGCACCCGGCGTTCGGTGCGGCTCTGGGCCAGAAGCCAGGCCGAGATCACGGCAAGGCTGGGCTTGGCGAACTCCGAGGGCTGCAGGCTGGAGAAACCAGGCACGGCGATCCATCGTCGCGCTCCCTTGATCTCCACGCCGACGACGAAGGTGGCGGCCAGCAGCACCACGCTGCCGCAGAACACCAGCAGGGCGAGCCGGCGGACGTGACGTGGCGAAGACAGCGAAATCACCAGCATCACCAGCAGTGCCACCGGCAGGAAAATGAACTGGCGCTTGGCGAACACGAAGGAGTCGGCGCCGATCCGCTCGGCCGCCGGCGGCGAGGCCGCGAGGGTCAACAGCACGCCGAAAGCCATGATCGCCAGGATCGCGCCCAGCGACCAGCGGTCGACCGTCCACCACCATTGGCCGATGACACTGCGGTCGTCGCGCGGAACCTGGATCATGCCGCCATCCCCAAACTCTGGGCACCCGGCAACGCCCGCGCCATGGCGCGAAACGCATCGCCGCGATGCTCATAACTCTTCCATTGGTCCCACGATGCGCACGCGGGCGAGAGCAGGACCACGGCGGGTCCGCCGGCGTCGCGTTGCGCTCGGCTATGCGCGGCATCGAGCGCCGACTGCAGATCGCCACAACGGCTGTAGGGCAGCTTGCCCTCGAGTTGGTCAGCGAACAGATCCGTCGCCTCGCCGATCAGGAAGGCATGGCGGATGCGGTCGAAGTACGGCGCCAGCGGCGCAACGCCGCCCTCCTTCGCCTGGCCGCCGAGGATCCAGTAGATGTCGCGATAACTCGACAGCGCGCGCGCCGTGGCGTCGGCGTTGGTCGCCTTGCTGTCGTTGATGTAGACGACGTTGCCCACGGAGGCGACGCGCTCCTGACGGTGCGGCAGGCCGGGATAGCTGCGCAGTCCGTCGACGATCTTCTCGCGCGGCACGTCGAGCCAGCGACAGACTGCCCAGGCGCAGGCGGCATTCTGGGCATTGTGATCGCCCGGCAGGGTCGGCACATCGGAGAAGTCGACCGAATAACCATCGGCGTCGATCAACCGCCCGGCGCGGAAGGACACGCCGCCGGCGACCGGGCGGTCGAACGCCACCGGTACGGCGGTGATGCCTGGTCGGGACGACGTCCTGGCGTAAGCCGTGCGCGACGGCTCATCGTCGATGCCGATCACGGCGCAGTCGCCGGACTGCTGGCGGGCAAAGATGTTTGCCTTGGCGGCCACGTAGCCCGCCATGTCGCCGTGACGATCGAGATGGTCGGGCGTGACGTTTAGCCAGACAGCCACGTTGGCGCGGAAGGTTTCGAGCAGCTCGAGCTGATACGACGACAATTCCAGGACATAGACGCCGCCTTCGCCCAGCTGCGCGAGGTCGAGCGCACCGCGGCCGATGTTGCCGCCGACTTCGCAGCGGACGCCGGCCTGCGCGAGGATATGGCCGATCAGCGCCGTCGTCGTCGACTTGCCGTTGGTCCCGGTGATCGCGACGAAGCATGCTTTCGGCACGGCACGGGCCAGCATCTCGACATCGCAGATGATCTTCTTGCCCGCCGCCCGTGCCGCCGCTGCCACGGGATGCGGCGCCGGCAGACGGCTGGGAATGCCCGGACTGATGATCAGCGCGGTGGCGCGGCGCCAGTCGATCGAGCCGGGGTCCGCCAATTCCACGCCGGCGTCGACCGCCGCCGAACGCGATCCCGCGTTGTCGTCCCAGGCGACACACTCCACGCCCGCCGCCGTCAGGGCACGCGCCGTCGCCAGACCGGAGCGCGCGAGCCCCAGCACGACGAAGGACGATCCCCTGAGCACGGCGAGATCGATCATCCCGTCACCTCAGCTTCAGGGTGGCGAGGCCGGCCATCGCCAGGATGGCGGCGATGATCCAGAAGCGAAAAACGATGGTGGACTCGGCCCAGCCCTTCTGCTCGAAATGATGATGCAGCGGTGCCATGCGGAAGACGCGGCGGCCCGTCCATTTGTAGGACAGCACCTGCACGATCACCGAGACGGTCTCGAGGACGAACAGCCCACCGACGATCGCCAGCACGATCTCGTGCTTGGTGACCACGGCCACAGCACCGAGCGCGCCGCCGATTGCAAGCGAGCCGGTGTCGCCCATGAACACCATCGCAGGCGGCGCATTGAACCAAAGGAAACCAAGTCCGGCGCCGACGAGCGCCGCCAGCAGCACGGCGAGCTCGCCAGAACGTGGGATATGATGAAGGTAGAGGTAGTTGGTGAGGATGATGTTGCCCACCACATAAGTGATCAGGCCGAACACGGCCGACGCCATGATCACCGGACCGATTGCCAGGCCGTCGAGACCGTCGGTCAGGTTGACGGCGTTGGAGGCTCCCACCATCACCAGGCCGCCGAAAGCGACGAAGCCCACGATGCCCAGAGGCAGCAGAACATCCTTGAGGAACGGCAACGCCAGCATGTACCGGAGCGGCGTCGGCGACAGCTGCGCGATCAGGTAGGCGGCGACCGCTGCCACCACGATCGACAGAACGAGCTTCACCTTGCCCGGAACGCCCCGGGAGTTGCGCTTGGTGACCTTGAGGAAGTCATCCCACAAGCCGATCGCACCGAACGCCAGGGTGACGGCGAGCACGATCCAAACGTAACGATTGGAGAGGTCGGCCCACAGCAGCGTCGCGATGGCGAGCGTGATCAGGATCAGGAGGCCACCCATGGTGGGCGTGCCCTTCTTGGTCATGAGGTGGCTGGCGGGACCATCGTCGCGGATCGGCTGCCCCTGCTGCTGCTTGCTGCGCAGCCAGCGGATCAGGACACCGCCGATCAGGAAACTCAGCACCAGCGCGGTCAGGAACGCACCGATCGAGCGGAACGTCAGATAGCGGAACAGATTGAACGGACTGAAGACGTCCGCCAACGGATAGAGAAGATTATAGAACATCCTTAGCGTCCCACCTCGCCGCCACTTGCCGCCACGATGGCGTCTACGACGATCTTCATTTTCGAACCCAGCGAACCCTTCACCGCAACGACATCACCGGCGCGGAGAGTTGCAGCCACGTCACCAGAGAGCGACGCCGAATCCGGCCGATGCACGCCGCGCTGCGCCGGCGCCAGGCACTGCCACAGCGCCTGCATGTGCGGCCCGCAGAGGAACACCTTTGCCGCTCCGCTCGTCGCCACGGCGTCGGCCAGACCCGCATGATAGGCGTCGGCCTCGGCGCTCTCGCCCAGTTCGCGCATGTCACCCAACGCCAGCACTCGCCGGCCGCCGGGCTTGGGCTCGGTGCGCGACAGCACCGCGAGCATGGCGCGGACCGACACCGGGTTGGCATTGTAGCTCTCGTCGAGCAGTTCTATCGCGCCCGCCCCGAACTTCAGCATCCGGCGCGCGCCACGTCCCGGTGACGCCTTGACGTTTGCCAGCGTCGCCGACGCAGTCGCCACGTCGGCACCAAGCGCCTCGACGACGGCGAGCGCCGCCACACTGTTCAGCGCCCAATGTTCGCCTGCCGCTCCCAGCCGATACTCGATCCGCCGGCCATGGATCAAGGCTGCAACGTCGCTACCCGAATCCTGCAGGTCGCAGGCAACAAGCCGGGCATCGGCCTGCTCACTGCGGCCAAAGCCGACGATGCGGGAAACGCCGAAACGACGGGCATGATCCACGAGGCGGCCGTAGTGGCGACTGTCGCGATTGAGCACGGCGACTGCATCTTCGGCCATGCCGGCGAACACACAGCCCTTTTCGTCCGCGATCGCCTCTTCGCTGCCCATGTGTCCGATATGGACCGCGCCCACATTGGTGATCACGCCGACATGCGCCTCGACCTGGCGGGCGAGCGGCTCGATCTCGCCGGGATGGTTCATGCCGATCTCGAACACGCCATAACGCGCCTCACGCGGCAGGCGTGCGAGGCTGATCGGAACGCCGACGTGATTGTTGTAGCTTGCCACGCTGGCCGAGGTCGACGCCTGGGCCGACAGCATCGCGCGCAAGGCGTCCTTGGTGCTGGTCTTGCCGACCGAGCCGGTGACGCTGGCGATGCGTGCCCTGCTGCGGCGGCGGCCGGCACGGCCGAGGTCGACCAGCGCCTTCATCGTGTCGGGCACGCGGATCAACGTGCCGCGCGCACCTTCGACATCGCGCGAGACGACGACTGCAGCGGCACCGCGCGCGAGCGCATCGGCCACGAAGCCGTGACCGTCGGTGGTCTCGCCACCGAGGGCAAAGAAGAGGTCGCCCTTGCCGACGACGCGGCTGTCGAACGTCACGCCGTCGGCCTCGAACGGTGCGACGGCCACGATCGGCGACAACGCCTTGCTCACTTCATCGGAGGTCCAGAGTGCGGTCATGCGGAAACGCCCGCCAGCTCGCGGGCGACCTCCGCGTCGTCGAAATGGTGGGTGACGCCCTTGATGGTCTGTCCTGTCTCGTGGCCTTTGCCGGCGATCAGCAGCAGGTCATCGGCGCTGCCGAGGGCGGCCATGCCTGCTTCGATGGCGGCATGCCGTCCGTCGGCGGCCTCGATCCAGTTTTTCCGATCGGCTGCAATGCCGCGCACGATCTCGGCGCGGATCGCATTGGGCTCCTCGCTGCGCGGATTGTCGTCGGTGACGATCGCGAGATCGGCCAGCCGGGCGGCAATTTCGCCCATGACGGGCCGCTTGGCGCGGTCGCGATCGCCGCCACAGCCGAACACGACGACCAGCTTGCCGCGCGCGAACGGGCGGAGCGTGCGCAGCACGGTCTCCAGCGCCTCGGGTTTGTGGGCGTAATCGACATAAATCGGCGCGCCGGAATGGTGGCGGGCAACGAGTTGCAGGCGGCCGGGTGCCCCGGTCAGGCGCGCCAGCGCCGCCACGGCACGGGCGGGATCGCCGCCGGTCGCAACGACGAGGCCGAGGGCCGCGAGCGCATTGGAGGCCTGGAAGCCGCCGACCAGCGGCAGGTCGACTTCGTAGCGCATGCCTCGCATCTCGATCGCAAGATGTTGGCCAGTCGACGTCGGTTCGTCGGCGAGCAGGCGGAAGTCGCGGCCCTGGGCGCCATAGGTCCAAAAGCGGATGCCGCGACGCTTGCAGATCGCAGCCAGCGCCTCGATGCGATCGCCCTCGCTGTCGGCATTCACGATAGCCGTGCCACCGGCCGGCAACAGGCTGTCGAACAGCCGCGCCTTGGCCGCGAAGTAGGCATCCATCGAGGAATGATAGTCGAGGTGCTCGTGCGTGAGGTTGGTGAAGGCCGCCGCCGCGAGCCGGACGCCGTCGAGACGATGCTGGTCGAGGCCGTGGCTCGACGCCTCTATCGCCAGATGCGCCACTCCCTCGCGGGCGAGCGTCGCAAGATCCGCGTGGAGTTGGACCGGATCGGGAGTCGTGAGCCCGGCCTCGCGCGTCAGCCCCGGCGAGACGATGCCGAGCGTACCGACGCTCGCCGCCTTCAAGCCGAGTGTCGCCCAGATCTCGCGCACGAAATGGACGGTCGAGGACTTGCCGTTGGTCCCGGTGACGGCGGCGATGGTGGCGGGCTGGAGGTCGGCGAACGCCGCCGCCATCAACGCCACGCGGCGGCGCGGATTGGCGTCGCGTACGACGACGATGCCGGGATCGAGTGCTGGCAAAGGCGCATCGGGCGCAGCAAGGATCGCCGCTGCGCCGCGGCCCACCGCATCAGCGACGAAAGCGGCACCATCGTGTTTCGCGCCAGGCAATGCCGCGAACAGATAACCCGGTCGGACCTTTCGCGAATCGAGGGTCAGGCCGGCGAGAACGGGATCGCGCGGCAGCGCGGGAGGAGACGCGATGTCATGTGCGCTACGGCGCATGAGCTCACTCAGCCGCAACGCGACGCACTCCCGCAGCGGTCTGCGCCGTGCCGGGCCGCAACGGCAGGGCCTTGCGTTGCTCTGCCGCCCGATGGCGCGCGTTCGCCGGCACGAACCTCGGCGGCACTACCGGTGCGGGGACAGGAGTCGAGGCGATCTCGAGCGGCGGCAAACCTTCTTTGAGGTCGCCGGGTAGGATGCCATAGAGCGACACGATACCCTCGATAATGTGCTTGACCGACGGCGCGGCCACCCAGCCGGCTGTGGCGTAGCCGCCGGTTTCCGGAAGACCCTTGGGCTCGTCGAGCGAGACGAGAATGACGAATTTGGGATCGTTCATGGGAAACATGCCAACGTACGAACTGATCAGGGCTTTTTGGCGGTAGCCGCCGCGTCCCGGCTTTTCCGCGGTACCGGTCTTACCGCCAACCTCGTATCCCACGACGTTCGAGTTCCTGCCGGTGCCCTCGACGACGTTCAGCCGCAGGAGCTGACGCAGGTTCAGCGACGTCTTGGTCTGGATCACACGGCGGCCCGGATTGCTGGCCGCGGTGCGCTTCACCAGGCTGGGCTGATAGAGGATGCCGCCGTTCACCACGGCCGCCGACCCCGTCGCCAGATGCAGCGGGGTCACCGAAATGCCGTGCCCGAAGGCGATGGTCATGGTGCTGATCTTCATCCAGTGCCGCGGATAGAGGGGGCTGGCCACCTCGGGCAACTGGGTCGACAGCGGCTTCAGGAAACCGATCTTGTCGAAGAAGGCGCGCTGGGTCTCCGACCCCATCTCGACGGCCATCTTGGCCGAGGCGATGTTGGACGAATGCTTGAAGATTTCCGGCACTGACAGCGGACGACGCTGGGCATGGTCGTCGTTGATCGTGAAGCGGTCGATCTTGATGGGTGAGGTGGCGTCGAAGATGCTGCTCATCGTCACCCGGCCGGTATCAAGCGCCATCGCGGTATTGAAGATCTTGAAGGTCGACCCCTGCTCGTAGAGGCCCAGGGTGGCGCGGTTGAACAGCGCCTCGTTGGTGAGGGTCTTGGTGCTGTTGGGGTCAAAAGTGGGCAGCGACGCCATGGCGAGAATCTCGCCGTTGGTGGAATCCATGACGATGGCGGTGGCGCCGATCGCCGAGAATTTCCGCACCGCCCATGCGAGCTCGCGCTCGACCATGCGCTGCAGGCGCAGATCGATCGAAAGTTGCACCGCTTCGCCGCTCTGAAGCTGTTGATCGAAGTAACGCTCGACCCCGGCAAGGCCGGCGTTGTCGATGCTGGCATAGCCCATGATATGCGCCGCGGCCGAGCCCTGCGGGTAGATGCGCCGCTCCTCGGCCTGGAACTCGAGGCCGGGAATGCCGAGACGATTGACGAGGTTGTGCTCGCGCGGGCTGAGGCCGCGCTTGATCCAGACGAAGGTCTTGTCGCCCTCGAACTTTTCCCTGACATCGTCATATTTCAGCTCCGGCAGGGCGGCGACGATCTTGCGCGCAGCGTCCTGGGGGTCGAGCAGCAGCCGCGGATTGACGAAAGCCGACATCACCGGCACCGACGTCGCGAGCACGGCGCCGTTGCGATCGACGATGTCGGCACGTTCCGACTGGATGGAGCCGCCGCGGGCCGCGACGCGCTGCGTCGGCTCGGCACCGTCGCGCAGCAGCGAGACGTAGCCCATCCGCAGGCCGACTGCGACGAAGGCCATCACGAAGAGCGCCGAGGCGATGACGAGGCGCTGGCGGGCGGTCTCCTGGGCATCGCCCTTGAGGCGGTCCTGTGGAGATCCGTAACGCGCGCCGGCCGCCGCGTTTGCCGCGGCGGCCGGTTCGGGCGAGCCAGACCTGCGCCACAGCCTCACCGGCGTCCTCCGTCATTTCGCGAGAGGATTTCGTCGATCGAGGCTGCGACGCTCTGGTTGTCGCCTACCGGACCCGATGTTGCCGGCTCTTGGATTGCGGCCGGTCGAGGGGGCGTCGTGGGTCCGGTGGAACGCGCTGAAAGGGGTGCGGAGGCCGGCGAGGGGCTGCCGGCCTCCGCTGCGACACGACCACCACCGGGCAAAGTCGACGAGGGGACGTCGTTGCCCGTACGTGGGGGGGAAGGGAGTGGTGGATCGCGCCGCGGGGGGACAG
>JAUXWB010000364.1 GCA_030684475.1 Reyranella sp.
GCCGTCGAGGCATCTTCCGAGCACCCGCTGGCGCAAGCCATCGTCAAGGCGGCGTTCGAGCGCGGCATCACGCCGCCCGATGTCGTGTCGTTCCAGGCTTTCCCCGGTCAAGGCGTTGTGGCGCGTATCGGCAGCAGCGACGCTATCGTCGGAAGCCCGCGCTTTCTCGTCGAGAGGGGCGTCGATCTTGCGGCCTTCGAAAGGAAGGTGGAGGTCCTGGAGGCGGCGGGGCGCACGGTGATCGCCGTCGCGACTGCGGGGCGGGCGCTGGGGATCGTGGCATTGGACGACACCCTGCGGCCGGATGCCGTCGCGGCAGTCGCCGCGCTGCACAAGGCCGGCCTCGCGACAATTCTCGTCACTGGCGACAACGAACGCGCGGCACGACGGGTCGGCCGCGAGGTCGGCATCGACGAAGTACATGCTGGCGTGCTGCCGCAGCGCAAAGCGGCGATCGTGCGGGAGCTTCAGGCCAATGCGCGTGTCGCGATGGTCGGCGACGGCATCAACGATGCCCCCGCCTTGATGCAGGCCGACATCGGCATCGCGATGGGCGGCGGCACCGACATCGCCATCGAAGCGGCGGACATCATCGTTCTGTCGGACAGGCTGGGCGCGATTGCGGACGCGCGCGAGATCAGCGGCCGGAGCTACCGAAAGATGGTCCAGAACGTGGTCCTGGCCTTCCTCTTCAACGGTGCCGGCATCCCGCTGGCCGCGACCGGTTTGATCCATCCGGTATGGGCGATGGTGGCCATGGCGGTCAGCGTCACGGCCATCTTCATAAACTCGCTGTGGGGCACGCCACGGCTGTTCTTCGACGCGATCCAAAGCGTCGGCCGCCCGATTACCGGCGGATCATGAAGGGTAGGGTCGACCAATGAGTGCTCTCGGGCGAGGCATGCGCAATCCGTTCCGCAATCGCGTCCGCAGCGCCGCAGTCGTGGCGTTGCTCGCGGTCGTGATCGGCGTGTTCGCCGTGCTCGTGCAGGGCGCTCTCGCCACCCGCGAGAAGGTGAAAGACCTGCAGGCGAACGTCAGGACGGTCGTCGAGCTGCGCGAGGCGGGTGCCTTCGGTACCGGCGGTTTCGGCGGCGACAAGCCGGCGGGTGCGGACGACTTCTCCGTCGCCACGCTTGGTCAGATCATCGCAATTCCCAACGCCCGTCACATCAAGCGGATCGAAGAGTACATTCATGCGCCGCAGATCGACCCATCCGTGCCGAACGCCTATGCAATGGTCATCGGATTGCGCCCCGGCGCCCAGATGCGCGCGATTGGTGAGGTCGATTACGAGAATGCGCGCGTGGTCGCCGGCCGCGTCTTCGGCCCTGCGGACGAGGGCCGCAACGTCGCGATCGTCGGCAGGTTGTATGCGCGGGAGCGGCTGGGAGTCGACATCGCAAATGGCACTGGCGCGGACGTTCTGTCTGGCAGGACGCTGGCGCTTGGCGGCGAAACACTGGACTTGGCCGGCATCTATTCGACCGGCAACGATTTCGGCGACAACCACGTCTTTGTCCCGATCGAAACGTTCCGCCGCATATTCAAGCCCGGCGGCAAGCTCTCCAAGATCCGCGTCACCGTCGATGAAGTAGCCAATGTCGAAGCCGTGACTGAAGACCTGAAGCGTCTCAAGGGTGTCGATGCGGTCACGGCGGCGGAACAGGTCGCAACGGCGCGGGCAACGCTCGGAAGCATTTCGGCGGGCGGTATCTACGGATCATTGTTGCTCTTCACGCTCGGCGCCGTCCTGGTCGTCTTTGTCATGATTCTCGCGACACGCGAGCGTATCCGGGAGATCGGGACACTCAAGGCGATCGGCGCGTCGAACGCGGAAATCATGCAGCAATTTTTCGCCGAGACCTTTGCTCTGACCGGTATGAGCGCCTAGGGTGCGCTCTTCGTTGCCGCTCTATTCGCCGTTGTCCTTCGGACCACGCTGAGCGTCGATCTGCAAGTCGGCGCCGAT
>JAUXWB010000368.1 GCA_030684475.1 Reyranella sp.
GTCGGCGCCCACGGCGCGATGCCGCATCATGGCATCGATCCGGTGGTCGTGGGCTCGCATATCGTGACGGCGCTGCAATCGATCGTGGCGCGCAACGTCGATCCGATGGATACCGCCGTGGTCTCTACGACGCAGATCCACGCCGGCGACACCTGGAACGTCATCCCGCAGGAATGCGTGCTGCGCGGCACGGTCCGCACCTTCAAGAAGCCGGTGCAGGACATGATCGAGAAGCAGATCGAGAAGATCGCGCGCAACGTCGCGGCAGGCTTCGGTGCGGAAATCACCAAGTGGCGCTACGAGCGGCGCTATCCCGCGACCGTGAACAGCGTGCAGGAGACGGAGTTCGCGGCCCAGGCCGCGTCGGCGCTGGTCGGCCTCGACAACGTCAACCGCAACCCGACGCCCGCCATGGGCAGCGAGGATTTCGCCTGGATGCTGCTCAAGCGACCCGGCTGCTACATCTGGATCGGCAACGGCGACGGCGTGGGCAGTTGCATGGTCCATAACCCGGGCTATGACTTCAACGACGAGATCCTGCCGATCGGGGCGTCGTACTGGGCAACCCTGGTCGAGCAGCAGCTCGCCCGTGGGGCGGTGGCGCAGGCAGCGGAATAGACGTCGCTTTTCAACGGCTTGTGGCTGTCGCTTTTCGATGGTGCATCCCTACAGGCATGAACGGATCGGTCTCGCGACCATCCACGACAAGGAGCTTGCCGTGGCGCCGCCGTTTCGCCGCCTGCTGGGCGCCGAGATCGTGGTCGCGCCCGACCTCGACACCGACACCCTCGGTACTTTCTCCGGCGAAGTGGCCCGCCCGGGCCCGGTGGTCGAGACCTGTGCGATCAAGGCCGAACTGGCCTTCCGCACCCTCGACGTCGACTGCGCGATCGCCAGCGAAGGCAGCTACGGCCCGATCGACCGCGTGCCGCTCAGGCCCGCCGGCGTGGAAGTGATGGCTTTTGTCGACCGCCGTCGCGGGATCAAGATCATCGAGACCCTGGCGACCCACCGCACCAATTGGCGGCTGCTGCGCTTCAAGGCCGGCGATCCGGCGGTACCGGCGGCGGTGAAGGCGCTGGGCTTTCCCGAGTACGGCGTGTTCGTGATCGCCAACAGCGACGCCAGCCAGCCGATCAAGGGCCTCACCACCCTGGACGAGGTGGTGTCGGCGATCGATCAGGAGGCGGACCGCTCCGACGACGGGTTCGCGATCCTGATTGCCGACATGCGGGCGCACCGCAATCCGACACGCATGAAGGTGCTGCGCGCCCTGTCATGGAAGCTCGCCAAGAGACTGCAGTGTCTCTGCCCGGCATGCGGCGCGCCGGGATTTGGCCACATCGATTCCCGGCGCGGCTTGCCTTGCGAGAGCTGCCGCGAACCGACGCACTGGATCGATTTCGAGATCGACGGCTGCTCCGCGTGCGGCCATGCCGTGGCCCGTCCGCGCAAGGACGGCCACAAGACCGCCTCGAAGCTCTCCTGCGTGACCTGCCGCGGCACCTAGCCGGGCGCGGGAAAACACCCCGAAAACAACAAAGCCGCCCGTAGGCGGCTTTGTGCCGACTCCCGTCGATCTTACGGGCCGCAATTCACCAAAACAGGAACGATCCCGGTGGCGGTTACGGTGAAGGTCGTCGGTGTCGTAATGGTGGACTTCACGTAATCACCTCCTTTCGAAATTGATGGGACCTCAGCTTCGCACAACCGGGGCAGGCGCCGCCAGCACCTTCGACATGAATATGCGCGAGGTGCCGGGTGGGTCGCAGGGGATGCGGCCGAATTCGCTCCAGCCATGACGTTCGTAGAAGCCGGGGGCCTGAAAGCTGATGGTGTAGAGCATCGCCGCACGACATCCACGCCGCGCTCCTTCTTCCTCGGCCAGGCGCAGCATGCGGCTGCCAAGGTCGTGACCGCGAAATTCCTTGGGCAGAAAGACCAGGTCGAGGAACAGGAGGCCAAGCGAGGTTCTTCCCAATATGCCGCCGAGTGTCTGGCCGCCCGCGTCTCGAACCAGCACGGCGAGGGGCCGCGAATCACGGTAGCCCACCTGCTCGGCGTTGTAGTCCGCGAGGCCATTGCCGATGGCGCTGCGCGCGGCATCGTCCGGCGCATCGGTGAGCAAGAGGGTGGGATCGGTCATGGGCAGGCTCCTTCGACTGCGTGGTCCACGCAATGGTCCATTACAGCGGACATTCTTGGACACGCATTCTGAAAAGGGTGTTCGTCGATTCCGTGGCAGCTATCTCGGCGATTTCGTTTCACGATCAACGGCTTGGGCGCGATTTTCAGACACCGACCCCGGACGAACAAACCCCGTTTAGGCGTGGCACGAAATGGTCCACGTTCAGCCCGCGATATCCGTTGCCAGATGGAACAGGCAGTCGCCGCGCTCGCAGCGTGCGGGAACGCGCTTGCACAGCACCAGGCCGTCGCGCTTGAAGGCGAGCAGGTCGGGTTCGCGCCATGGCGTGTGGTGGAAGTGGATGCGCGCCGCCGGCTGCCCGGCCTTGACCTCCGCACCGAGGTCGACGAGCGGCTCGAACAGGCCGCCATCGGAGGCGTAGACGTAGTAGTCGTCGCCGCCGATCTCGGTGAGACGGGTCGGCGAGGCAGGCGGCGCGGGCGGTGTGCCCTGCAGCAGGCCGACGTGGGCCAGCACGCGGCGCATGCCGTCCTCGGCCACTTTGAGCGATGCCGGTGTCACGAGGCCGCCGCCGCCCAGCTCGGTGCCCATCGACACCACGCCCTGGCGCACGGCGGCCGAGGTGAAGGTGCGGCCGCCGCCCTGCGGCGCCGCCGCGATGTAGCTCACCGGCGCGCCGAACGCCTTCAGGAGGCCCACGACCTTCTTCATGCGCGCAGGCTCGGCGTGGCGTGGCGCCAGCGCACTCGGGATATAGGTGAGGGAGCTGCCGCCGGAATGAAAGTCGAAGCCGTAGTCGAAACCCGGCAGCAGGGCATGCTCGATCCAGTAGGCGATCTGCTGCGTGATGGTGCCCTCGGCGTCGCCGGGAAAAGAGCGGTTGAGGTTGCCGTCGTCGATCGGCGAGGTCCGCTGGCCGGCCATCGCGGCGGGAAAGTTGGCCGACGGCAGGATGACCAACCGGCCCTTGATGTCCTTGGGCTCGAGACTGCGGATCAGATTGCCGAGCCCGATCTGGCCCTCCCATTCGTCGCCGTGATTGCCGGCCTGCATCAGGACGTTGGGGCCCTCGCCGTTCTTGAGGCGCACGATCGGGATCGGGATCCAGCCATAGGCCGAGCGATGCACGGAATGCGGCACGCGGACGAAGCCGGTCGCCTTGCCCTCGGCGGTGAGGTCGATGTCGGCCGACAGGCGGCTCATGGCCGTGAAGTCGGCCGGTTTGGAAACGGTGCTCATCGCTAACGCCTTTCGCTACGGGGATCGAGGGCATCCTGCAGGCCGTCGCCGACGAAATTGAAGGCGATCACCGTGAGGAAGATCAGCAGGCCGGGCCACATGGCAAGCATGGGCGCCTGCTGCAGCAATTCCTGGGCGCCGGTCAGCATGTTGCCCCAGCTCGCCGCCGGCGGCTGGGTGCCGAGGCCGAGAAACGACAGGGTCGATTCGAACAGGATGAGGGCGCCGACCGACATGGTGGTCGCGACCACCAGCGAGCCGGCCGCATTGGGCAGGATGTGGCGGAACATGATGCGGCCGGGCTGGGCGCCGAGCGCCCGAGCGGCGCGGGTGAAGTCGCGTGCCTTGAGCGACAGCGTCTCGGCCCGCACCAGCCGCGCCACTGTCGTCCAGCCGGTCAGCGCCACGATGACGATGATGCGATAGAGCGAGAAGGTCTCTGATTGCGCGATCTCGGCCGGCACGCCGATCTTGCGCGGGTCGATGGCCGCCAGGACAATCAGCAGCGGCAACAGCGGCAGCGAGATGACGCCGTCGGTAAGCCGCATCAGGAAGCCGTCGAGGCGGCCGCCGAGATAGCCTGCCACGACGCCGATGAAGGCGCCGATCACGGCCGACAGCACGGCGCCGGAGAGGCCGACCAGCAGCGACACGCGGCCGCCGTCCAGCAGGCGCTGGAAGAGGTCGCGGCCGAGGTCGTCAGTGCCCAGCCAATGCTCGGCCGAGGGCCCCTCGAACCGGCGGAAGAGGTCGGTCGCGGTCGGATCGATGCCGCGGAGCTCCGCAATCAGCGGCGCGGTGAGCGACAGCACCAGGAGAACGGCGAGGAAGATGAGGGACGCGCGCGCCAGGCGATGCCGCGTAAGCTGGGTCCAGGCGCGGTGACGCGGACTTTCCCCCTTCACGCGGCGTTCCCTGTGATCGACACCCGCGGATCGACCCAGACATAGGCGAGGTCGGCCGCCAGGTTGCCGGCGATGGTGGCGAGCGTCGCCATCAGCAATCCGACGAGGGCCAGGTTGTAGTCGTTGTCGAGGATCGCCTGGTAGATCGCCTTGCCCATGCCGGGCCAGGCGAACATCGTCTCGGTGATCAGCGCGCCCGAAACCAGGCCGCCGAAGGAGAGCGCCAGCACGGTGAGCACGGGGGCCAGCGCATTGGCGAAGGCGTGGCCCCACAGCACGGTGGTCTCGGAGGCGCCCTTGGCCCGGGCGGTGCGGATATAGTCCTGGCGCAGGACCTCGATCATGGCGCCGCGCATGAAGCGCGTGTAGGCGCCGAGCTGTACCAGGGTCAGCGTCGTCACCGGCAGCGCCAGATGCCGGAGCTGCTCGGCAAGCGCGGTGGACCAGGAAGTCCCGGGACGCACATCGGCCATCCCGCCAGCCGGCAGCCAGCCGAGGAACACCGCAAACAGGGTGATGAGCAGCAGCGCCAGCCAGAAGGGCGGGGCCGAGATGCCGGCGAAGCAAAGCAGATTGATCAGGTAGTCGGCGCGGCTGCGCGGCCGCTGCGCCGCCCAGATGCCGAGCGGCAGGGCGATCGCCGTCGCCAGGACGAAGGCGGTGCCGGCGAGCAGCAGCGTGTTCAGCAACCGCGGCCACAGGACCGCAAGCACCGGCTGACCGAAGGAGCGCGAGTAGCCGAAGTTGCCTTGCAACGCCTGCACCGCCCAGGCGAGGTATCGCTCGAGCAAGGGCTTGTCGAGGCCGTACAGGGCGCGGAGCCGGGCGGCATCCTCGCTCGTCATCTTAGGGTCGCCTGAGATCATCATGTCGATGGGATCGCCCGGCATCAGGCCGATCAGGACGAAAACGACGAGGCTCATCAGCGCGAGCGTGATGGCCGTTTGCACGGCGCGGGCGGCCAGGTAGCGGCTCATCGTCTGGCTTGGAGCGCGCTCATTCTTCCCAGCGCCATTGCTCGATCCACAGCGTCGAGCTGTTGAGGGTGCCGGTCGGCACCACGCCCTTGAGCGGCTTGGGAATGACGAAAGGATCGACCCGGAAGAAAAGCGGCAGCGCCGGCAAATCGTCGGCGGCCAGGCGCTGGATCTCGGCGAAGAAGGTGCGCCGCTTTCCGACATCGAGCTCGCGTTCGGCGGCGTCGAGGGCCTGGTCCATCTCCGGATTAGCGTAGCCCGGGTAGTTCTGGCCGCTCCAGGCGTTTTCCGCCGACGGGATTTCCTTGGAATGAAGCGACGAACGCGGCACGCCCTCGGGGCGCTGAACCCAGGCGTACATGCCGAGCGCGCTGTAGGTGCGGCGGCCCATCGCCTCGAAGAAGAGGCGCGGCGGCTCGGCCTTGATGCGGACCTCGATGCCGACCTGGCGGAGCTGGCTCTGGATCACCTGCGCCACCAGCTCGCGCACGCGGTTGCCGGCCGTCGTGCCGAGCTCGATCGACAACCGTTCGCCCGCCGCGTTCTGGCGCACGCCGTTCCTGAGCGTGGCGAAGCCGGCCTCGTCGAGCAGCTTGCGGGCCGCCGCCGGATCGTAGCCGTACTGGCGCGCGGCCGGGCTGAACATCGGATCGAGGTTGCTGATGCCGCCATGGGCGATCGGCTGCTTGCCCTCGAAGAGCTTCTCCGAGATCGCCTTGCGGTCGATGGCGAGCAGCATCGCCTGGCGCACGCGCCGGTCGCCCAGCAGCTTGTTGTCGAGATTGACATCGATGTGCTCGTAGATCAGCGCTGGCTTGTAGATGACGTTGTAGCGTTCCTTGTGACGCTTCTCGAAGGCGATCGCCTGGTCGAGCGAGAGACCGAGTTCACCCAACACATAATCGACGTTGCCCGACAGCAGGTTGGCTTCGAGCGCCGCCGTGCTCTCGATGATCTTGACGACGATGCGCCTGAAATGCGGCTTCTGGCCCGTCCATGTCGGGTTCCGTTCGAGGGCGACGCGGCTGCCCGGCACGATCTCGACGATACGGTAGGGACCGAAGGCGAGGCCCGGATTGGTGGCCTGCGTGTCGTAGGCGGTCTTGTTGCGGTATTCGGCCGGGTTGGCGTCGAAGATCGGCTTCTCTATATGCGCCGGCAGAAGCTGAAGCCCGATGCTGTTGTAGTCGAAGGTGACCCGGTCGATCGTCATGGTGAAGCGACGGTCGTCTTTCACGTCGAGCTTGATGATGCGCTTGTAGCCCTCCGACGAGGCAACGCCGGAGAGCGGATGCTTGCCGACCTCGAGGGTGAAGGCCACGTCCCTGGCCGAGACCGGCGTGCCGTCGCCCCAGCGCATGTCGCGCAGCTCGACGTCCATCTCCATGCCCTTCTTGCCGCCCCCCTTGCCGTCATCTGGCAGGTCGATCACGCGGGCTTTGCCGTTCTCGATCGTCGGCAGCTCGGTGCAGACCAGGCAGACCAGCTTCCAGTCGGCGTCGTAGGCGGTCACCGGTCGCGCGGTCATGTTGGCGATCAGCGACTTGGCCAGCATCGAGCTGATCAGTGGATTCCAGGTGCTCGGCGTCTGCGTCATGGCGAGTACGAGCTCGTCCTTGGCGCGGGCAGGAGCGGCAAGCGCGCAAAGCGCGAAGACGAGCGACAGCAGGCGGCGGATCATGTCCGCCGCACCGTCGCATCGGTTACGGAATGAGGCAACCGCCTCGCTGAAGCGATTTTATCGCCCGAGCATGGGCCGCGGTGCTGGCGGACGGCCGCCGTGGTTGGCCGACCACTGTTCTGGCGCCTCGAGGAAGGCACGGGTTTCGGTGAGGCCGCGCTCGTCGAAGTACTTGTGCTTCTGCGCCGCTTCCAGGGCATCCCACCAGGTGGCCAGCGCGTGCAGCTTTACGCCGCCCGCGGCCAGCATCTCGATGCTCTGGGGAAAGATGCCGTAATGGAAGATGACGAAGCAGTCGGTGACCTTGGCTTCGGCCTTCTTCAGCGCTTCGATGAAGACCAGCTTGCTGCCGCCGTCGGTGGCGAGATCCTCGATCAGCAGGACCCGTTTGCCGGGCTTGAGGTCGCCCTCGATCTGCGCCATGCGGCCGAAGCCCTTGGGCTGCTTGCGTACATAGATCATCGGCTTCTTGGCGAGCGCGGCCAGAAAGGCGGCGAACGGGATGCCGGCGGTTTCGCCGCCCGCCACCACGTCAATCTTGTTCCAGCCGATGGCCTTGTCGATCGCCTTCAACGCGTGGTTCATGATCTTGGCGCGCGCTTCGGGAAACGAGATGAGCTTGCGGCAGTCGATGTAAACCGGGCTCGCCCGGCCCGACGTGAAGATGTACGGGTTGTCGGGTCGACAGTGGATCGCCTCGATTTCCAGCAGCAGGCGTGCAGTATCCCGCGCTTCCGGCGTGCCGCTGGCCCGGGCCGAAATAGCCTTGCCGTTCAACTTGTTGGCCGGCTTTTCCACAAGCGAGGCGCCGGTCGATTTTGCTTTCTTCTTCGTCGCCATGCTGCTTTTCCCCCCGCCGCTTGCGACAAAATGACGGCCGTGTGTTTAGCGTTCATCCACAGGACCGGCAAGGGCGGGAGCGGGGAATCCCGTGTCCGGCTGTGTCGAATTTTGTAGGTCCTATTAAAGGACTTACTCATCATCGCTGAAACGGCAATAGGGAAGATCGGCCGGTCAGCTCAAAATCGTCATGAACCCGCGCAGAATTCCACGCAAATCGAGCTTTACCCCCGCCAGTGTCTCAACGCCGATTGCCGATCGCCACCGGGATGGCAGAGTGCGAACCGACTATCACGACTTCCTCTACTATTCGTTCGTCATCGGTTGCGCCGCGCAGACAGGCGACGTTGCCACCCTCTCGCGCGCCATGCGCCGGCTCAGCCTAGTCTATGGCGTGGTGGCCTTTGCCTTCAACTCGGCCATCCTCGCCCTGATGATCAATGTCGGCGCGAGCTTGATCTAAGGAGTGGCAGCATGCCGAGCCGCAGCCGCGTCGCCGATTTCGCGGGACTGGTCCTGCTGGTCGCCATATGTTTCGGCATCGGTGCGCTAGGCGGCGCCGTGACGGCCAGCAGTGTCACGACCTGGTATCCGACGCTCGCCAAGCCATCGTTCAATCCGCCGAGCTGGGTGTTCGGTCCGGTCTGGACGGCGCTCTACATTCTGATGGCCGTCGCCGCCTGGCGGGTCTGGCGTGCGGCGGATCGCGACTCGGCACGCGGTCCACTGACGGTCTTCGCGCTGCAACTCGCGCTCAACCTCGGCTGGAGTGTCGCCTTCTTCGGCCTGCAGAAGATCGGCCTCGCAGTGGCGGTGATCGTGGCGCTCGACCTCGTGGTGCTCTCGACGGCCGTCCTGTTTCGCCGCATCGATGCGGCCGCGGCACTGCTGCTGGCGCCCTATCTCGCCTGGATCGCCTTCGCGACGGCACTGAACATTGCCATCTGGCGGCTGAACTAGGATTCGCTGCCGTGACCGTGTGCGTCATGATGCGTGGAAGCATGCTGGCTGATGGTCTCGCCATCGTCCTTCCTCAGCTCCATGAAGACCACGGACGACAGGATCGTTATCGCCCCCAGGATTAGGAAAGCCTGCTGCACGCCGTGGATCATCGCCGATGGAAGCGAGTGGGACTCGGCGGGAACGAACAGTGCTGCGATCAGGGACGCGCCGGCGACGCCGAAACTGATCGCCAATTGCTGTCCGGTGGCGGCGATCGTGCTGGCGCTGCTGGTTTGCGGGCCCGAGACGTCGGCATACACCAGCGTGTTCATGCTGGTGTATTGCATCGACGTGAAGAAGCCGAGGATGAAAGCCTGAACGACGATCCGCCAGATCGGCGTGTCGATGCCGACGGTCGCGAACGACATGATGAGAAGGCCGACGATGATCGTGTTGGCGACCAGCACGTTGCGGTAACCCAACCGAGCCAGGATCGCCGGCATGAATGTCTTCAGGCCGATCGAGGCCACCGCCTGGGGCAGCACCAGCAGGCCCGACTGGATTGGCGAGAAGCCGAGACCGATCTGGTAGAGCAGCGGGAACAGGAAGGGGATGCCGCCGAGGCCGAGGCGGGTGAAGAAGCCGCCGGACACTGCCGCCCGGAAGGTGCGGATCCGGAACAGGCCGAGGTCCAGCAGGGGAAAGGCCGTCAGCAAGGCGCGGATGCCGTAGCCCGTCAGCATCAGGGTGGCGAGCGCCAGCAGGCCGAGCACCTGGGCGCCGGACAGCGTGTGGTCGCCGAACACTTCCAGCACGTAGGAGAGCAGCGCGATGCCGCCGCCAAACAGCACCAGGCCGGCCATGTCGAGCGGATGGGTGTTCTGTTCCCGATAGTCCGGCAGATAGCGTCGCACGAAATAGAGGCCGAGCAGGCCGACCGGAATGTTGACGAAGAACACCACGCTCCAGTGCAGGTAGTGGACGATCACGCCGCCAGCGACCGGCCCGATCATCGGGCCAACGAGGCTCGGGATGGCGACGAAGCTCATGGCTTTGACCAGGTCGGCCTTGTCGTAGGTGCGGGCCAGGGTCATGCGGCCGACCGGCATCATCATCGCGCCGCCGACACCCTGAAGGACGCGGCAGGCGACCAGCATGTCGATGTCCGTCGCCAGGCCGCAGAGCAGCGAGCCCAGGCTGAACAGCCCGATCGCCCAGGCGAAGACCCGCCGCGTGCCGAAGCGGTCGGCCATCCAACCGCTGATCGGGATGAAGACGGCGAGGCTCAGCGTATAGCTTGCCAGCACCGACTTCACGCTGAGCGGCGTCACGTCCATGGCCCGGGCGATGGCCGGCACCGCCGTATTCAGGATCGTCGTGTCGAGCGATTGCATGAAGAACGCCACCGCCACGAGCCATGGCAGGAGTCGCTTGGTGGCATCGTCCGGCCCGGCTGGGGGCGTCATTGTCATGCAAGGCACTGTGACCATGCATATCCGCCTGTTCAATTGCAATTGATGCGCGGCGGGGACCCGGTGCGGTGCCGAGCACCGGCCCGACGGTGGCGAGTACGGCGTCTGGTTCTTCGTCGACAACTACCAGTGTGAGGAGTGGGCGCTGTTCCACGGCGAATGCCCGGTCGGTGGCCTACGTGTCACCGGCTACATCACGCTGGCCGGACGCTACTGCGCGATCACCAGCGGGCCGATACACCGTGGTATCGGGCAGCAGCGCGGCCGATGAAAAGGGCACGTGCACGCGGCCTGACGGCAAGGTGTGCGATGCCGATGGCTGGTACGCCGGCACCTGCTAGGGATGCGGTCCCCAAGGCGCGGCGTTGAGCAGCTTCACTTCCTGAGTCATCACCAGCGGGCGGAACTTCGAAGCGAAGCCTTCGGTGAAATCCTTGTTTGCGAACACCGCGGCCCAGTGCGCGCGCCGGTGGGCGTCGTCCGTGAATTTCCACATATGGACGATCTGATTGATCGTGCCGGTGTCGCCCTGAAAATACCCGACCAGGTTCTTGGCATGCCCGCCCTTGTCGAGCGCCGGGAAGCCCAACTCCTGATAGAGCTTCACCGCCTCGGCCATCTTGCCGACGTAGAGCGTGTAGGTCCGAAGTTCGTAGAGCGCCATGCCAGTGTCCTCCCTTGTCGTTGCGCATTCTATTCGATAGGTTCGTGAAATGGACGTCGAACTGAACCGTGATGCGAAATGGATCGTCGGCGACTGGCGACGTTGTTCCGCCCCGATTGCGACTGGCGCGATATCGTAGCGCTCACCTGACCATCGAAACCGTGAGAGACTGCGAGCCGGTCGCCAAACGCCTGCCCGACACAGCAACGGCACCAGCGCCCACGGACATGGCCCAGGTCCTGTGCGGCAACGGCGCCCAAACCCACTATCGCCCAGCGCGGCCCGACTCTCATCGTCAACGTCGAGCCGAGCGCGCAGCTCTACGACGGCATCTACTCCGGCAAGGGCCCGACGTACGAGGACCACGATCTCATCAACGTGTCGGGGCCGCTGCGCGTCATGAGAAGGCGCACCGTATCCTGACCGAAAAGGTGCGCGAACTCGATGCGCCCGGCGACTCCTTCGCGCAGCGCCGGATGTATTCGAAATACCTCGCGCTGCGGATCAAGGCGGCGGAAGTCGGTCTGGCGCCCGCACAATTCCGCGCCCGAGCGCGGGCAGGCCGCTCAGGCTGGTGCGGCGCTCACCTTGCGCCGGCCGAGCCGGGCCAGAGCCACTCCGACGACACCGAGGCCGGCTGCGATCTCGAGCAGCTGCCAATGCGTGAAGCCGATCAGGTCACTGCCCGGCAGCGCTAGGATGATGCCGGCGAGACCGAGCAATACTCGTGCCGGCCAGGCGAAGAGTCCTTTGCCGTCGAGCGCACCGACGCCCCATAGATACCCCTGCAGCGCCGCGCATAGCAGGGCGATTCCGGCGACGGCCGTCGTCAACACGATGACGATCTCCATGGGCTCACCACGCCCGATCAGTGCCGGGTTGAGCACGAAGAAGAACGGCACGAAGTAGATGATGCTTCCCAGGCGCATGGCCTCTAGGCCGGTCTGCATGGGACTGGACTTGGCGATGGAGGCCGCCGCGTAGGCGCCGAGAGCGACGGGTGGCGTGATGAAGGAGATCATGCCCCAATAGAGCAGGAAAAGGTGTACCGCCAGCTTGTCGAGGCCCTGCCCGGTCAATGCCGGAGCGAGCGTGACGGCGAGGAACAGGTAGGCTGCCGTTACCGTCATGCCGATACCGAGGATGAAGCTGGTGACGGCGCCCATCACCAGCAGCAGCAGCACATTGTCGTCCGCGACCTGCACGAGGGTATAGGTGATCGACCCGATCTTGCCGCTCAGCGAGAGCGCGCCGATGATGAGGCCGACGCCGGCCAGGATCGCCGCCAGCTCGGCGAACAACCGGCCGACTGCAACCACGAAATTCTCCAGGTTCTTCCAGCCCCAGCGATGCGCACCGGATACCTGGTTGATGATCAGGAGAGCGGCCGTGGCGTAAAAGGGCGCCTGCGCCTCACGCTGCAGATAGAGCAGCATGACCATCAGCACGACGAAAACGGTGACGTAGAACCACCCGTCCAGCAGCACACGGCCAATGCGCGGCAGCTCGGATACCGGCAGGCCCTTCATCGACTCGCGCGCGGAGTAGGCGTCGATCTGCAGGTAAAGGCCGAGATAGTAGAGCAGCGAGGGGAAGATCGCGGCGATCACGATCTGGGAGTAGGGCAGCTCGATAAACGAGGCCATCACGAAGGCCGTCGCGCCCATCACCGGCGGCATCAGCACGCCGCCCGTGGAAGCACAGGCCTCGACGCCGGCGGCGTAGGCGGGCCGGAAGCCGACACGCTTCATGGCCGGGATCGTCAGGACACCGGTGGTCAGCACGTTGGTGATGACGCTTCCAGACATCGAGCCCATCAGGCCTGAGGAGAAGATCGCGACTTTTGCCGGACCGCCGCGGCGCCCACCGAGCAGGGCAAAGGCAAGATTGAGGAAGAAGGCGCCACCCCCCGTCATCTGCAGCGCGATGCCGAACACCAGGAAGCCGATAACCAGGTTGGCGAAGGCGTTCATCGGGATGCCGAGCACGCTCTCGGTGCCGAAGACGTGGAAGCCGGCCGTGATCTCGGGGGCCACGGACTGGCCGCCGAGCACGCCCGGCACGTATCCCGCGAAGATCGGATAAAGCGAGACGATGAGACAGATGGCAAAAATGGCCGTGCCGCCGGCGCGCCGGAGCGCTTCGAGAACGATGGCCCACATCGCGAAGGAGAGCACCTTGCCGTGGAAAGGCGCGTTGTACTCCCAGCCCTCGTTGAGCATCGCGTCGCCCCGGATGGCAAAATAGATGGGTATGGTGAAGGCTGCGAGCGCGAGCAGCCAGTCGTACCACGGCGCATGGCTCCGGGCGCCGGCGTGCATTGGGTACATCAGGAAGACGATCGGGATGAGAAACGCCAGCAGGACGTAAAAGTACTGGGTTTCCAGTGGCACGAACCATTGCAGGATCGGGCCGATACCGAAGATGAGATAGGCCGAGAGCAGCACCGACGCGATTGCCGCAAACGCGGTGAGAAAGCGGGGGAGGCCGGTGAGCTGGCGTTGCGATGAGATCTCGACGGCCGCTGCCGCCTTCTCGCCCTCGGACGTGTCGATCATGGCCATTGACTTCCCCCAGGGGGCGGGCTCGAGTCGCGGGACGTAGCAACCGCGTCCAGTCGACGCGCAACCGGCAACGCTCGCCCTGCCTCACATTTCGCATTGAATGAACGTGCCGACGCATCCCGGGAGCGTCGGCACCGTATCAGCGACGTCCGGCCATCTCACTCGATGGCCGGACGGGAACGCATGGTCCTCAGTTGAAGACCACCGGCATGCCGGCCTTGGTCAGGGCCGCCGCGCGGACCTTCATCCACTCTTCGGCGAACTTGTCGTCTTCGACCTTCTTGCCCTGCATTTCCTTCCAGGCAGCGGCGAGAACCTCTTGCCGCTTCAGCAGGGCGGCATTGTGAGCATCGTGCTCTGCCTTCCAGACGCCCTTCTCCTTGTAGAACTGGATGGCCGCAGGGTGGTAGGGGAACACGAAATTGAAATTCTGCGAGCTAAGCTGATAGCCGTCCATGCTCGGCCCGGCCTCCTTGATGTCATTGTAGTTATCCATCACCGCCTTTGTCAGGCCGTAGGCGAGCGCCTCCGGAGCGTCGGGGGTCGAGACGAACAACGGGTAGGGGAAGTTGCTGCCTTCGTAGGGAACCTTCCCCTTGTAACCCGGCACGACGGATTGGACCGTCGACGGCACCCACCAGGGTGCGATCTTTTGGGCTCGTTCCCAGCCGGCCTTGTCGCTCGCCGGAAGAGGCGGGAAGTACAGACCCTGCGGCGAGGATGCGAGCTGGGCATACTTGCTCGACACCGTGCTGCCCCAGACGGCATCGGCCTGCCCGTTGATCACGGCATCGACGGATTGGCCCCAGCCGGGCACCTCGACCTTGATGACGTCTTTCCAGGTGAGGCCGCCGAAGGCGAGAAACGCCTCCATGTTCTGATTGAGTGCCGGTGCGCCCTTGACGAACGTGACACGCTTGCCCTTGAGTTCGGCGGGAGTCTTGACACCGGAGGCTGCGGACACGGCCACCTGCTGTCCGTTGCGTCCGTTGTTGTTGAAGAGATTGTAGAGTCGCTGCGGCCCCCAGTTCTTGTCGGCGAACATCAGCACGCCTTCCTGGGCGAAATAGGAGGCCATGCCGCAAGCGCACAGCTTCGACTGGCCGAGCTTCAGCGGCGTCATGCGCGAGACGTCGTTCTTCCCGGGAATGATCCGCAGATCGACGCCGTAGTGCTTCTTCAGCATGTTGCCGATGCCGACCGACTGCGAATAGCCCGACGAGCCGCTCTCATAGGCAGTCCAGGATATATCCTTCGGCAGCTTCACATCGGCGGCGAACGCCGCGGTCACGAAGGTCATCGCGATTCCGGCGACGATGCCGAACGTGGCCGTCTTGTGTTTCTTATGGATCATGGCTTCTCACTCCCTGTCTCTACTTTCGTTGTCGCCGATGCGAGGCACCTCCGTTTGACGGAGCCGCGTCGATGCTAGTGGCCATCGATGGACCGGGTCAACGTGCTATCGAGAGTTCGACCTGTCGTCTTGACCGGACGGCGGACTTCCAAGCCGCGTCTCCCTTCCGATCGAGCGAGCCAGCAACCTGCGCTTCGATGCGGTGCTGGGCGGTCGAAATGCGACCTCATCAACGTCTCGATGCTGTTGCGCATCATGAAGGAGGCGTGCCGGATTCTCGAGGACGAGGCGCGCGAACTCGATGCATTGCCGTTCGAAGGGTTGGAGGAGATGTGTTTCCGCCTGGAGCCCGAGAAGGACGTCTCGAACCGGCTGTCGAAACTCCGCAGTCGTGGCGGCGGCGCCTTTGTGCAAGACCGAATCTACATAAAGCACCTCGCGCCTCGGATTCAGACCAGTGACGTGGGTCCGACGCCGGATCGTGTGCTGTCAATTCGTGCTCAGCGTGACCGGCACGGGTGTCCGTCGAAGAACGGGCCCGGACCTATTGACAAGTTTTCAAGGCGCGACCGATAGTCGCCATGCCGTCGGTTGAGTCCCAAGAACCAAAAAAGCGCTTTGTCGATTTTAGGGAGGCACTCATGTTCCGGCAATTCGCGGGAGCCGCAGCTCTCGCCGTCGCTCTGGCTATCGCCGCCACGGCGCCGCTCCGCGCTCAAGACCAGAAGGGCACCCTCGTCTTCGCCGTCGAATCGCTTGGCGCCCAGACACTCGATCCGATCCTCGAGGGGCGGCCGGGCAACGCGGTCTACCAGGCGGCCATGTACGACTCGCTGGTCGGCTTCGACTTCGAAAAAGGCGGCGTCGGTCCCGGCGTCGCCGAACGCTGGGAGCTCTCCGCCGACGGCTTGGTGTGGACCTTCCATATCCGGCCCGGGCAGACGTTCCACAATGGCGACAAGCTCACCGCGCACGACGTCAAGTTCAGCCTTGAGCGCCAGATGGGTCCGGGCTCGCTCGCCGCCGCAGCGGCGACGATGCGGCGAACGATCAAGAACATCGAGGTGATCGACGACCTGACGGTGAAGGTACAGACCACCAGCCCGCAGATCGGCCTGCCTGCCGGACTGTCGCGCGCGGTGGCGCCGGAAGGCGCCATCATGCCCAAGGCCTATATCGAAAAGATCGGCGAGGAGGAATTCCGCAAGAAGCCGGTCGGAAGCGGCCCCTGGAAGTTCGTGCGCAACGTGCCGGGTGATCGCATCGAATTCACCGCCGTCACGACACCGCACTGGCGCGGTCGCCCGCATTTCAAGGATCTGCACTTCCTGCTGGTGCCGGAGGAGAGCACGCGCGTTGCCATGGTGCGCACCGGCGAGGCCGGGATCGCCTCGATCGGGCCGGAGACCATGCTCGGTGCGTCGCGCGCCGGGCTGGAGGTGCTGTCGGTGCCGGGCACGATGCAGGCGATTTTTCAATTCTACGGCACCTACAAGCCGGAGGTGAAGGATTCGCCCGTCGCTAAAGCGCGCGTACGCCAGGCGCTGTCGCTTGCCATCGACCGAAAGCAGGTGATCGAGCACGTCATGAACGGCAAGGCGCGCATGCCGCATCCCTTCGCCACTTTCGGCTACACAGACTTCTTTAGCGCCGAGCGTTGGAAGAAGTGGGCGGATGAGGCCTACCGCTACGATCCCGCCCTGGCGAAGAAAATCCTGGCCGAGGAGGGCTATCCCAACGGCTTCGAGCTGAAGTTCGCCAACACGGCGCTGCCCGGCACGCAGTTCATGATCGATATCGGCACCGCGATCGCCGACATGTGGACCAAGATCGGCGTCAAGGTGACGCTCAAGCATTATGAGTGGGGCTCGTTCCCGCCGCTGGAGCGCGGCGATCAGGCTCAGCTGATCGGCTGGGCTTCGATGTACCGGACGGCCGGCCGGCCCGATGCGCCGTGGCGCTACAACGGCGCATTCTCGCCCGACAGCACGCAGCGCCTTCTGGGCGACAAGGACAACTGTCAGGCGGCGTGCCAGGAGTTCGTCAAGACCTACCGCGCCCTGGGGTCCGAGCTCGATCGGACCAAGCGCACGGCGCTGACCGACCACATGGTCGAGCTGGTGGCCAATTCGTGGACGGTGATCCCGATCCTCGAGGGCATGGGCTACTACGCGATCAACACCAAGAAGGTCGGGCAGTTTGCCCCGATCGCCGGTCGGCACGAGCTGGGCGACGTATTCGAGCGCATCCCGCGCCCCGAGCAGACGCCCTGGAAGAAGTGAGCCCCGGCGCACCATGAAGCGCTACATCGCGCGCCGCTTGATGCAGGGCGCGATCCTGCTCTGCATGGTGGCGACGATCGTGTTCTTTCTGGGCCGGCTTACCGGTAATCCGGTCGATCTCATGCTGCCCGAGGATGCCACGCCCGAGGATCGCACGGCACTGATCCAGACGCTCGGCCTCGACGGTCCGATCCTCGACCAATTCGCGATCTTCGTCGGCAAGGCAGTCCACGGCGATCTCGGCATGTCGATCCGCATGAAGCAGCCGGCGGTCGAGGCTTTCTTCGATCGCCTGCCCAACACGCTCGTGCTCATTCCCTGGGCGATCCTGCTGGGCATGATGCTCGGCATCCCGCTCGGCGTCGTG
>JAUXWB010000374.1 GCA_030684475.1 Reyranella sp.
GGCCTTGAGCTCGATTTCCACGAAAACGAACTCGAAATCGTTGGGATTTATGACGTCGTGCTCGACCCCGATGGGGCGGGCATAGGAGACGCCGGCCCGGAGCGGCGCCGGCACCGTCGTCTTGCCGTCATGGATATGCAGTTCGCCGGTCGTCACCGGCACCACGACATAGTCGTGGTTGTGGCGGTGCCAGCCGGTATGGCCGCCGGGCGGGAAGCGCCATTCGGTGACGATGACCCGGTCGTTCTCGACCTGGATCGAAGGCTTGGCGAGGGGGCGTTCTTTTTCGGTCATGGTCGAAAGCTAATGGGCACCCGGCCTTTTGTCAGGTGACAGGCCAGCGCACCTTGATAGGGTGTATATGCACTTACTTGCGGAGTCCCACCCTGTCCAACGCCGCCGTGGCCCATCCCCTCCTGACCGCCCCCATCGGACCGAGCCTATGGAAGCTCGCCGGCCCGACCACGGCCGTGATGGTGGCGCAGACCTTCGTCGCCATCGCCGAGACCTTCATCTTCGGCCAGCTCGGCACCGAGGCCCTGGCGGGCTTCGCGCTGGTCTTCCCGCTGATGATGATGATGACGATGATGGCCGCGGGCGGCATGGGCGGCGGTGTGGCGGCGGCCATGGCCCGCACCTTGGGCGCCGGCCGGCGCGACGACGCGCGGGCGTTGGTATTGCACGCGCTGGTCCTCGGCACCGTGTTGGCCCTCGTCTTCACCCTGCTCGCCTGGACCGTGGCGCCCTCTCTCTATCGACTGCTGGGCGGCGAGGGCCGCGCGCTCGAGCATGCTCTCACCTACTCCAATGTCCTGTTCTCGGGCGCGATCGTGATCTGGGCGAATTTCTTCCTGTCGGCGCTGCTGCGCGGCGGTGGCGATGCCGCCACGCCCGGCCGCTACATGCTGCTGTCGTCGATCGCCCAGGTGCCGCTCTCCTACGTGCTGGCATTGGGCATCGGCGACTGGCCGGGTCTCGGCATGGCGGGCCCGGCGATTTCCGCGCTGCTGACCTCGGCGGTGTCGGCGCTGCTGCAGGCGCGCGCGCTGTGGGGCGGCAAGCTCGGCTTCGTTCCGGGCTTGGGCGGCCTTGCACTGCAGGGCCGGCTGTTCTGGGACATCCTGCGTGTCGGCCTCATCGCCTCCTTCTCGGCCTTCACGGCCAACCTCACCGCCATGCTGGTGACGGGGCTGGTCGGCCGTTTCGGCGTGGCGGCGCTGGCGGGCTACGGCATCGGCGTGCGGCTGGAATTCATGCTGGTGCCGCTGGCCTTCGGCATCGGCTCCGGCCTCACCACGATCGTGGGCGTGGCGGCTGGCGCCAACGACTGGCGGCGGGCCGTGCGGGCGGCCTGGATCGGCAGTCTCGTTGCCGGGCTGGGCATCGGCGCCTTCGGCTGGATCGTGGCACTCGTGCCCGAGGGCTGGGCGCGGCTGTTCACCAACGATCCCGAGGTCGTCGCCGCCACGGTCTCCTACATCACCAGAGTGGCGCCATTCTATTGCCTGTTCGGTGTCGGCATGACGCTCTCCTTTGCCAGCCAGGGCGCGGGGCGCATGAAAGCGCCGTTCGCCGCCGGCCTCGCGCGCCTGTTCGTGGCCACGATGGGCGGCTGGTTCGCCGTCGAGTATCTCGGCTGGGGCCTGCCGGGCGTCTTCACCGCCATCGCCGTCGGCATGATCGTCTTCGGCGCGCTGATCGCCGGACCGCTGCTGATCCATCCCTGGCGCGGCCGGGCGTGATAGGCTTCCCTTCCCACGCGGGAGGGCAGCATGCAGCGCAGCGGCACGATCTCGACCTGGAATCGCAATCCGGCGGATGAAGAAGCGATGGGCGCCGCCCATGCGCCGATCTGGCGGCGCATGATCGACGTCTCGGTTCCCGACGACCTCCGCGACGCAACCGTGCTCGATTACGGCTGCAACCAGGGCGGCTTCCTGCGCATGCTCTACGACCGCCATCCGTTCCGCGCCGGCGTCGGCATCGACATTGCCCGCGAATCGGTGGCGCGCGCCGAGCTGCTGAAGCGCCAGCGCCCGATCGAATACCGCGCCGGCAACAGCGCAGCCGCCCTCGGCCGCACCTTCGACTTCGCCTTCAGCCACGAGGTGCTCTACCTGCTGCCCGATCTCGCGGTCCACGCCGCCGACATGAAGACGGCGCTGCGTCCCGGCGGCGCCTATGTTGCCGCCATGGGCTGCCACACCGACAGCGCGGTATGGCCCAAGTGGCGCAAGGCGATTTCAGAGACCTCGTCGATCCCGATCTACGATCACTCGCTCGACCGCGTCGCCAGGATTTTCTCCGAGACCGGCTTCACGGTCTCGGTCCGGCCGCTGGCGCTCGACGCCTTCATGCCGGTGACGGTGGGCAGCGAATATTTCCCCAAGATCGTCGACCAGCTGCGCTACTACAGCCAGGACAAGGTGCTTTTCCGCTTCGTACGCGCTCCCTAGGAGATCACTTCATGGCAATGCCAGCCCTACCGTTCGTCGCCGCCTTCTATGCCGCCCTGACCGGACTGCTGTGTGTGGTGCTGTCGACGCTGGTAGTCCGCCAGCGCATGCAGACCCGCATCAGTATCGGCGACGGCGGCGACGCCAGCCTGGGGCGCATGGCCCGCGTGTTTGGAAACTTCGCCGAATACGCCGCCCTGGTGCTGGTGCTGCTGGCCTTGCTCGAGATCTGCGGCGGCCCGCGCTGGCTGGTCCATGCGCTGGGGGCCTGCTTCATCGTCGGCCGAGTGGCCCACGCCTACGGGCTGTCCAGCACGCTGGACATCAATGCCGGCAGGTCAGCCGGCATCACCCTGACGCTTCTGACGATCCTCGTCGCCTCAGGCACGCTGCTGGTGCTCGTGGCGCGGAAGGTCTTCGCCTAGCCGCGCGCGCCGAGCTTCCGCAACGAGCGGTCGATCCAGAGCGCGCCGATCTTCTCCTGCGTACCATTCTGGCGCAGCCGCTGGCGCAGGTTGGCGAAGTCGACGCGGTCGAGCTCCTGGTCCTGGTTGAAGCAGGAGAACACGACCGTCTCCTTGCCGGTCACCGGATCCCTGTGGAGCTGCAAGCACTGGGCGCAGATCTCCTTCATCATGCATTGCATGGGCGAGTTGATCGATGCCAGCGCGCGGTGATCGGCCTTGAGATAGGGTTTCAGCACGGCATGACGGGCAAGACGCACGGCGTTCATCATGCCGTCGGAGCCGATGGCCACGATACGATCGGCGTCGCTGAACGGGATCGGCTGCGGGCCGAGCTCGCCCGATGCGTACAGGCGCATCGCTTCCACGATATTGGTGACGACCGCCTTGTCCTGCGGCCGGTCGACCGAGAAGCCCGGCGCTTCGTCGCAGCTCCAGACGACGACGTCGGCCGCGGCCTCGATCTCCTCCACCTTGTAGCGGTCGCTCATCTTCTTGTAGCCCGCGAAGTAGAGCACCTTGCTGCCAGCCCTGCGGAACGCCTGCCCGATCGAGAACAGCACGGCATTGCCGAGACCGCCGCCGGCCAGCACCACGGTCTCGCCGGGCTCGATCTCGGTCGGTGCGCCGGTCGGGCCCATCACGATCACCGGCTCGCCGGGCTCGAGCAGCACGCAGAGGTCGGACGAACCGCCCATCTCCAGGGTGATCAGCGACAACAGGCCCTTGTCCTTGTCGACCCAGGCGCCGGTCAGCGCCAAGCCCTCCATGGTGAGCAAGGTGCCGTCGACCTTCTTCGAGTGCGCCTCGTAATTCTGCAGGCGGTAGAACTGGCCCGGCTCGAAGTTGCGGGCGGCGGCCGGCGCCTCGACGATGACCTCGACGATGGTGGGCGTCAGCCGATCGACACGCACGACCCTCGCGCGCCAGTCGCGGTTGGCCTCGGCCAGGATCTCGGCCGGCGAGCGCGCCGGCGCTGCCAGCTTCGCCATCGTCCGGGTCAGCACCGGATAGCCCTGCTTGGCCCCGCCCATCGCCTTCACGACATTGCCGGCGAACGAGGGATGCAGATCGCCGAAGAACGACATGCCGCGTCCATCGTGGTGGCGATACATCAGCACGCGCACGTCGGCGGGCTTGCAGTTACGCTCGGGCGTGGCCGGATTGCCGTCCTCGTCGAGGGCGCGGAAATACTTGCCGTCGATGAAGGCGTGCGTCGCGTCCTCGCGCGCCAGCACCGTGTTGGGCTGCGTGCCCGCTGCCACCAGGATGGTGCGCGCCGGCAGCGTCGCCTCGACCTTGGCGCCGTTCTGCTCGCCGGTAACCTTCAACGCCTTGGCATGGCCGTTGGCATCGACCTCGACGGCGACCGGCGAGAGGCCTTCGACGAAGCGGATGTCCTCCTCCAGCGCCTTCAGTACTTCCTCGTGGTTGAGCGTGTAGGATGGCGAGTCGATCAGGCGGCGGCGATAGACCAGCGAAACTCCACCCCAGCCGTTGACCAGCCTGGCGATGTCGGGCTCGCGGCCTTCGCCGACCGCAAGAGCACGCTCGGCCCGGATGGCCCGGGCGTGGTCCAGGAACTCCTGAGCGATCTCGCGTTCCTCGTCGTTCAAGGCCGCACTGACGGCGGCCTCGCCGCGTTCGGCCACCAGCATCTCGTGCCGGGTCAGGAACTTTTCGACCTGCAGCGGATAGTAGGCGAGCGATTCGGTGGCGGTGTCGATGCCGGTCAGGCCGCCGCCGATCACGATCACCGGCAGGCGGATCTGCAGATTGGCAATCGATTCCTTCTTGGCGGCCCCCGTGAGCTGGAGCGCCATCAGGAAGTCGGAGGCCGCGCGCACGCCGCGCGCCAGGCCGTTGGGCAGGTCGAGCACGGTGGGCTTGCCGGCGCCGGCGCAGAGCGCGATATGGTCGAAGCCCATGGCTAAGGCACTCTCGACCGTCACCGTGCCGCCGAAGCGCACGCCGCCGAACATCGAGAACTGGCCGCGGCGCTCGAGCAGCAGCCGCACCATTTTCAGGTAGTTCTTGTCCCAGCGCACGGTGATGCCGTATTCGGCGACGCCGCCGAAACCCGCCATCGCGCGTTCACCCAAATCCTCGCGCAGGCTGGCGATATCCTGCACCGCGGTAAACGGCACGCGCGCGCCGTCGGCCATCACACCCGACTGCTCGGGCGGCAGCGGCTCGATTTTCAGCCCGTCGATCGCCACCACGGTGTGGCCGTCGTTCATCAGGTGATGGGCGAGATTGAATCCCGCCGGACCGAGACCGACCACCAGCACGGTGCGGCCGGTCGCCGGACGCGGGATCGGGCGGCCGAGGTTGAGCGGATTCCAGCGCGTCAGCAGCGAATAGATCTCGAAACCCCACGGCAGGGCGAGCACGTCCTTCAGCGTCCGGGTCTCGATCTGCGGGATGTCGACCGGTTCCTGCTTCTGATAGATGCAGGCCTTCATGCAGTCGTTGCAGATGCGATGCCCGGTGGCGGCAACCAGCGGATTGTCGACCACCGCCATCGCCAGCGCACCGACGGAGAAGCCCTCGCTCTTGAGGAGATTCATCTCCGAGATCTTTTCCTCGAGCGGACAGCCCGCCAGGGTCACGCCGAACGGCGACTTCTGGAAGGCGCCGGTCTTGCGGTCCTTGAGGCCGCGCGAGCAGCTGTCCTTGCCCTGGTTGTGGCACCAGATGCAGTAGTTAGTGTGATCGAGGGCGCGGACGAGGTCGAAACCTTCGTCGGTGAGCGCAAAGCCCTCGCGATGACGCAGCAAGGGCCGCGGCAGCTTCATCCGCGTCACGCCATCGACGACCTCGGTCTCGATCGGCACCAGATGTTCGGGGTCGATCTTGTGCGGCACCTTGAACAGCGGCCCATCGCGGTGGCGCTTCTTGCCCTCGGGATTGTGCAGCGCCCAGGCGGCGTAGCGGGCGAACGCTTCGATCTCGGGTGTCGGCATCTCGACCTTGAACTCGGCACCGACGTGTTCGCGGACGGCGAGTGCAAAGACAAGCTCCCAATCCTCCAGCCCATCGGCGAGCTTTGCCGCGAGCCTGACCTCTGCCGTGACGCTGTCGCCGTCGAGCGCCATTGCGACATCGGCCTTGATGGCGCGCGTGACGTAGCGCTGCACGAACAGCCGCTTGCAATCGTAGAGCGGCGCCAGCCTGGCGTGACGGCCGCGCAGTTCGGCAACCGGCACTCCGATGCCGAACAGCGTGCCGACGAAATCCTCGAGCGGGCGTGCCAGTTCGATCAGAAGATTCGATTCGTCCTTGGGCGAAAGCTCGTCCGGCGCCACGCGCGCCGCCATCAGTCGCGCGTGCAGGCCCGCATCGACGCCCTGCAGCCAGGCGGCAAAGGCAGCGTCGAGGCGGCCGAGACCTTCGCGGTCATAGAGATCGTTGAAGCTGAGCCCGTGGGTGAGGACGGGAGCCAGCCGGGGCGCGTTCATTGCCAAATATCCAGATGGAGCGAGGGGTATTTTGTTCGTATGCGAACCGATTAGCCGGGGCAGCCCGGGAGCGCAAGACGCGCGGCCGTTTCGCGACATTTATGCCTGATGACGGGGCCTCCCGCTTCGCGCATGGTCTGCCATCCATGCAAACCGCTCCCGCTTCCGTGCGCAACTGGCTGATCGTCGTTGCCGCGATGATCCTTTTCATGATCGTGATCGGCGCGCTCACGCGGCTCACCGAATCGGGCCTGTCGATGGTCGAATGGCGGCCGGTCACCGGCTGGCTGCCGCCGCTTTCCGAAGCGGCCTGGAAGTCGGAGCTGGAGAAGTATCTTTCCTCGCCGCAGGGAAGATTGGTGAATCGTGATTTCGCCGTCGCCGATTTCAAACAGATTTTCTGGCTGGAGTTCATCCATCGCCTGTGGGGCCGGCTGATCGGCGTGGCTTTCGCCTTGCCGCTCGCCTGGTTCTGGCTCCGCGGACAACTCACGCCGGCGTTGAAGCCTCGCCTGCTGGCGCTGCTGGTGCTGGGCGGCCTGCAGGGTGCGCTCGGCTGGGCGATGGTGGCGTCGGGCCTGGTCGACCGGCCCGCGGTCAGCCACTACCGGCTCGCCGCCCATCTCCTGCTCGCGGTGGCACTCTACGCCTACACGGTCTGGCTGATCCTCGAGCTGGCGCCGCAGACAGTACGGCGCGACAATGCCGAGACCTCCCGAATGGCGACGGCACTGATTGCCTTCCTCTTCGTCGTGCTCACCTGGGGGGCTCTGATGGCTGGACTGCGGGCGGGAACGGCGCACGGCACCTTCCCCACCATGTCGGGTCATTGGATTCCGCCCGGCCTGTTCGACCTGGCACCTTGGTGGATCAACCCGTTCGAGAACGGCACGACCATCCAGTTCATCCATCGCTGGCTGGCCAAGCTGCTGGTGCTGGGTGTGCTGATCCTGGCCTGGCGGGTCCGCCACCCCGAAACGCTGGCTGCCGCGGCGATGGCGCTGCTCCAGCTCGGCTTCGGAATCGCCACGATTCTGAGTGGAATCAACATCTTGCTAGCGACGGCGCATCAGCTGGGCGCGGTGCTTCTCCTGACGGCTTTGATCGTGGTCCGCCATCGCGCCATGCCTTCTCGGCAGCGCCCGGTCTCGGCTATGGTTGGAGGATGAACGGCAAGCTCAACTGGCCCAGACCGCCGACTTCGGCGACGTCGTTGGTAAAGCATCCCGTTGTTCTGGCCGGGATCGCGCTCCTGGCCGTGGGCGTCGCAGCAACAGGAGCCTGGCTGACGCAGCCGCCCGAAACGGCGCCGCCGCGCGTCGCCAAGTCGGCCAAGGCGAAGCGTGCCGTCGTCGAGGCGCCGCCGGCCGCGGTGCCGGCAGCCTCGATCGTTCTTCAGGACGCCGCGCCACCACCCGAACCGACCAGCGCCGATTTTGCCCGCAGCGGCGATGCGCCTGCCACCTCCGCACCACCTGCCTCGACGGCCGTCGCCGAACCGCCCGAGTCGGCCGACTGGGCGGCGATGCCGATCGACGACCTCCGCACCCGAGCCAACGCCGAGGAGATCACCGCCATGGAGGAGCTGGCGCGCCGGCTGATCCAGGGTGTCGGCATCACCAAGGACCAGCAGGCCGGCGCCGGCTGGCTGCTGCGGGCGGCCCAGCGGGGGTCGGCGCAATCGGCATTCAACGTCGCCGTGATTTACGAGCGCGGTTTCGTGGTCGAGCGCGACTCGACGAAGGCCATCGAATGGTATCGCAAGGCGGTGGCTTCCAACCTGCCGATGGCCAAACACAACCTCGCGCTGTTGCTGCGCGACGGCAAGGGCGCGCCGCGCAACGGCGAGGAAGCCGTCGAACTCCTGCGCTCGGCGGCGCGTCAGGGAATGGCGGCATCGATGTTCACGCTGGGCGACATCTATGAACGGGGTGACGCCGCACCGAAGGACTCGGCGGCGGCCTTGGCCTGGTTCGCGATCACCGCCGAATTCGAACGCCAGACCAATCGCGGCCCCGAGACCGCGCTGGCCAAGACCGCAAGCCAACGCACGCAGACCCTGCGCCGGATCCTGACGCCGGCCGAACTGGAGCGGGCGCAGCAAGTGGGGCAAAGCGAATTCAAGCTCATCGTCGAGGCCCTGTCGCCGCCCAAGCCGCCGGCGCCGGCCGAGGCCGCTGCGGAGCCCACCCCCACGCCGCCGCCCGACGTCGATCCGCCAGGCTGGCCCAAGGCCGTCAACGACCAGATCCGCGCCATTCAGCAGGTGCTGGTCGATCTGAAACTTCTGCGCGACAAGCCGGACGGTGTCATCGGCCCGGTGACCCGCGCCGCCATCCGCGCCTTCCAGCGAAGTGTCGCCATGCGCGAGACCGGCGAACCGACGCGGGAAGTGTATGCCGCGCTGAAGGATGCGCTGGCCAGCCGCGACCTCGTTGCCAACTCGCCGCTGCCGGCACCGGCCAAGACCGCGCCGACCGACCCGGTTCCGCCAAAGGCCGAGACGCCGACGGTGGAACTACCGCGCGTGGAGCTGCCGAAGGCGGAACCGAACGTCACGCCCCGCAAGTCCGAAGCAGTGGCGGTCGAACCTCCCAAGGTCGAGGCGACGAAGCCGGACACGACGAAGCCCGCGGTCGCTCCGCCGGAGACGTCGAAGACCGAGACCGCAACGGTCGAACCGCTGAAGAGTGAACCGCCAAAGAGCGAACCGCCCAAGATCGATCCGCCGAAGCCTCTGCTACCGAAGATCGAGACCGCGAAGCCACCCCCGGTCCAGATCGTGGCCCCCACGGAGCCGCCCAGGGTGACGCCCAAGCCCGAATCTGCACCCGCAGTCATCGACATCGGGCGGACGGAACCGCCGCCGCCGCCGCCGACATCGGCCGAGATCGCGCGGGCGATGCCGACCGAGCCCGTCAGGCCGGCCGTGGACTCCTGGCCGACGGCGGCGGCCGAACAGGTCCGGGCGATTCAGAAACTGCTGCGCGATCTTAAATTCTCCCGCGACGCGCCCGATGGCTTGAACGGTCCCAGCACGCGCACCGCGATCCGCGACTACGAACGCGCGGCTGGTCTGCCTGTCACCGGCGAACCGAGCAAGGCGCTGTTCGAGTCGTTGAAGGAATTGCGCCTGCTCATGGCGCCGAAATCCAACTGACGGCTGCCCTTCAGCCGGAGACCAGCCGGCCGGCGTGCCGCCACCATCCGACCGGCAGGCGCGTGGATGCACTGTGCGCCGCATCGGCAGAGTCATAGAGCGCAAAGCAGGTGGCGCCGCTGCCGCTCATCGCGGCGTAACGCGCGCCCTTGCTCCGGCGCAGCACGCCGAGGACCTCCGCGATCGCCGGCCGCAGAGAGATCGCGGCCTCCGTGAGATCGTTGCCGCGTGCGGCCAGAGCGGCGACGAAGCCGCCCAGATCCGGCCACGCGGATGACAAGGGCCTGGCCGCCGAGAACGCGCCGCGACGCGCGGCAAAGACCTCGGGCGTGGCGAGCGGCAGGCCGGGATTGACCAGCAGGATGGCGCAGGGTGGCAACGGCGGCGCCGGCCGCAGGACTTCACCCACGCCCGAGACCAGCGCAGCCTGGCCGGCCAGGCACATCGGGACATCGGCACCCAGTGCGGCAGCGAGGTCGAACAGCTCTTCCGCCGGCATCGTCACGCGCCACAGATCCACCAGCGCATGGAGCGCGGCCGCTGCGTCGGCCGATCCGCCGCCCAGCCCCGCCGCCACGGGAATGTGCTTGGCGAGACGGATGGTGGCGCGCGGCGACACGCCGGCGCGGTCGGCGAGCAGGCGCGCGGCCCTCAGCACAAGATTGTCCGCTTCGCCGGCGATCTCCGCCGCGCGAGGGCCCCCGAGCGCGAGCGACAAGCCGTCGGCCGGTCCGACCTCCAGCACATCGGCGAGGTCGGTGAAGGCCACCAGGGAATCGAGCAGATGGTAGCCGTCGGCACGGCGACCGACGACGCTCAGCCAGAGATTGACCTTGGCGCGAGCGAACCGCATGCCGCGAGTCTCGGCGATCGTGCGACCGGATCAGCCACCCTGCCTCGGAGCAGCGGGCTTCTCGTAGACGGTCGGCTTGTCATTGGACGGATTGAGGCCGTTGGCAAGCTTGTCCTTGATCACCGGCACGCGATCCTTTTCCGGCTTCTGGTTGAGCGCGCGCTCCCATTCGAAGCGCGCCTCGCGCTTGCGGCCGACGTGCCAGTAGGCGTCGCCCAGGTGCTCGGTGATGGTGGCGTCGTCGCCCTTCTGTTCGCTCGCCCGCTCCAGCCATTCGACAGCCTTGTCGAACTGGCCGACCCGGTAGAATGCCCAGCCGACGCTGTCGGTGATCGCCCCATCGTCCGGGCGCAGCGCCGTGGCCCGCATCAGCATCTTCATGCCTTCGTCGAGGTGCAGGCCCTGATCGACCCAGCTGTAGCCCAGGTAGTTCAGGACATGCGGCTGCTCGGGCGACAGCTCGAGCGCCTTCTTCATGTCCAGTTCCGCCTTGGGCCATTGCTTCGTCCGTTCGAGCACGATCCCGCGACCGAAAAACACCGGCCAGTGCCGCTCCTCGACCTTGCGCAGCCGCGAGATCGCCGTGTCATAGGCGGCGACGGCGTCGGCATACTGCTCCTTGCCGCGCTGCAGATCGGCCAAGGTGAGGGCTGCGTCGATGCGGTCGGGCTTTTCCGCGATGAGCACCTTCAGGCGGCTGACCGCCTGATCGAAGCGGTCGAGCTGGGCGTCGAGTGCCGCCGTCCTGAGCCGCGCCTGCCACGAGAGCGGCGAGGCCGGACCGATCTTGGCCAGGGCCGCGACGGCCTTGGGGATCTTCTGGAACTGCTCGTAGAGATTCGAGATCATCAGCCAGGCGAAGTCGTGGTCCGGCTTGAGGCTCGTGGCGAGCTGGTCGAAGATCAGCGCGAGGTCGGCGCGCTGGTTGCGCTGGTCGGCCGCCAGGATGCCGCCGATGTCGAACAGGATCTCGGCGATGCCCGATGCCGGGGACGGCGGCTTGGGCATCGGCGCATTGGGCACGATCAGGGCGTCCATCAGCACGGCGTCGCTGTACTTCTCGCCGTAGGTCTTGAGCAGCTCGCGAGCCTCGTCGGCCTTGCCGAGCCGGCGCAATCCGTCGGCCACGGACAGCGTGGTGCGCAGGCCGTTGCGGTCGAGGGACGACGCACGACGATACTTCGATTCCGCCGCCGCGCGGTCGCCCGCCATCTCGTCGATCTGCGCCTCGATGACCAGCGCCGGCGCCTCGGCGCGCTCGCCAGCCGCGGGCTTGAATTTGGCGAGGTACGAGCGTGCCGCGGGATAGTCCTTTTGACCGGCCTTGAGCCAGGCCAACACATAGTCGCGCAACACGCCGAGTTGGTTCTCGGATCCGATGCGACCGAGCTGCTGCTCGGCGGCCTTGTAATCGCCTTTCCTGATCGCCTGGACCGCCAGCACGAGATTGGCGAAGCCGTCGCCGGGGCGCGTCGCCAGTACCTGAGGCGCGAGCTGAGCGGCGGCGTCGATGCGGCCGGCATACATGCGCATGCGGAAGGCGGAATAGATCAACTCGGGATCGTTCGGCGCCAGGGCGAGGGCGGCGTCCATCTGGTCGGCCGCCGTGTCGTAGTCATGATCCTGTTCGGCCACGCGGCCGGCGAGATAGCGGCCGTCGAGCGTGGCCGCGACCTGAAGGCCGCGCTGGGCCTGCGACTGCGGTGACGTCTTGGCCTGGGGGTTTGCGCCGCCCTGCTGGGCGCCGACGGTGACCGGGAGCGCCAGCAGCAGCACAGCCGGCAGCAGCGTGAGGAGTGTGCGTCGCATACCTGTCACATGTTGGGGTAATTGGGACCGCCGCCACCTTCGGGTACCGCCCAGTCGATGTTCTGCGCCGGATCCTTGATGTCGCACGTCTTGCAGTGCACGCAATTCTGCGCGTTGATCTGGAAACGCGGTTGGCCGTTGTCGGCGGTCACGACCTCGTAGACACCGGCCGGGCAGTAGCGTTGTGCGGGCTCGGCGTAGAGCGGCAGGTTGACGGCGATCGGGATCGACGGGTCGCGCAGCTTCAGGTGTACCGGCTGATCCTCCTCGTGATTGGTGTTCGAGAGGAACACCGAGGAGAGCTTGTCGAACGACACGATACCGTCCGGCTTGGGATACTGGATGGGCTGGAACTCGCTGGCTGGCCGCAGGCATTCATGGTCGGCCTTCTTGTGGTGGAAGGTCCACGGCAGGCGGATGCCGAGGTCGTGCATCCACATGTCGAATCCGCCGTACACGGTGCCCACCACCGTGCCCCAGCTCAGCGCCGGCTTGACGTTGCGCACTTTGTCGAGGTCCTTCCAGATCCACGATGCCTTCACCTTGACCGGATAGGCGATCAATTCGTCGCCGCCGGTCTTGCCCGCCGCCAGCGCTTCGAATGCCGCCTCGGCCGCGAGCATGCCGCTCTTGATCGCGTTGTGGCTGCCCTTGATGCGCGGCAGGTTGACGAAGCCGGCCGAGCAGCCGATCAGCGCGCCGCCCGGAAAGGTGAGCTTCGGCACCGATTGCTGGCCACCCTCGTTGATGGCGCGCGAGCCGTAGGACAGCCGCTTGCCGCCCTGCAGATAGCTGGCAACGTCGGGATGCGTCTTGAAGCGCTGGAACTCGTCGAATGGCGACAGATACGGGTTGTCGTAGCTGAGATGCACGACGAAGCCGATCGACACTAGGTTGTCGCCGAAATGGTACATGAACGAACCGCCGGCGCTGCCGGTCTCCGACAGCGGCCAGCCCTGCGAATGCACGACCAGTCCCTTCTTGAACTTGGCCGGGTCGACCTGCCACAGTTCCTTCAGCCCGATGCCGAATTTCTGCGGATCGACGCCCGAACGCAGGTCGAACTTCGACATCAGCATCTTGGCAAGCGAACCGTGCGCGCCTTCGGCGATCAGGGTGTACTTGGCATGCAGTTCCATGCCCGGCGTGTAGGTGTCCTTGTGCTCGCCGGTCTTGGACACGCCCATGTCGCCGGTGGCGACACCCTTCACGGATCCATCCTCGTTGTAGAGCATCTCGGCGGCGGCGAAGCCCGGGTAGATCTCGACGCCCAGCGCCTCGGCCTGCTGGCCGAGCCAGCGGCAAACATCGCCCAGGCTGACGATGTAGTTGCCGTGGTTGTTCATCAGCCGCGGCAGCATGAAGTTGGGGAACCGGAACGAGCCCGCCTTGGTGAGCCACAGGAACTGGTCGTCCTCGACCTGGGTCTCGAGCGGCGCGCCCTTCTCCTTCCAGTCGGGGATGAGTTCGTTCAGTCCAACCGGATCGACCACGGCGCCTGAGAGGATATGGGCGCCGATTTCCGAGCCCTTCTCGAGCAGGCAGACGGACACCTCGTGGTTGCGTTCGGCCGCGAGCTGCTTCAGGCGAATCGCCGCCGACAGCCCGGCCGGGCCGCCGCCCACGATCACCACGTCGTATTCCATCGCCTCGCGCGTCATGCCTGTCTCGCTCTGCAATGCCTTTTCCAGATGGACGCGCCGCCGGCCGGCGGCGATCCTTCCGTCGTAGATAGCCTGTCGGGGGCAGGATCGCCACCCGCGCAAAAGGGGAATTCCCGTGGCGGCCTTGACCGAAATCGACAGCAAAATCTTCTCTGCCCGTGAATTCCGGCTGGAAAGTGGCCAGACCCTGCCGGTGCTCGAATTGGCTTACGAGGCCTACGGCACGCTCGCTCCTCAACACGACAACGCCATCCTCGTCGTACACGGCTACACGTCGAGCCATCACGCCGCCGGCCGCAACGCGCCCGGCAAGCAGGGCCGCGGCGTTGTCGAGGGCGCGGCAGGTTGGTTCGATGGGCTGATCGGCCCGGGCAAGGCAATCGACACCGACCGCTATTTCGTCGTCTCGGTGAACGCCCTGGGCTCGGCGCACGGCAGCACTGGCCCCAATTGCACCGACCCGCGCAGCGGCAAGCCCTACGGCCCGACCTTTCCCGCGATCACGATGCGCGACATCGTGGCGAGCCAGAAGCTGCTGATTGATTCGCTCGGGCTGAAAAGCCTGGTCGCCGTGGTCGGCCCCTCGATGGGCGGCTTCCAGTCGTTCCAGTGGGCGGCCTCCTATCCCGGCTTCATGAAGGCGATCGTGCCGTCGGTCACGGCGCCGCGCTCGCCGGGCGGCCTCGAACGGCTGGATCAGCTCCAGAAACGCCTGGCGTCCGATCCCAACTGGAACGGCGGCTGGTACTACGAAAACGGCGGCATCGCGCGCACGCTCGAGGAGATCCGCTTCGAAACGCTGATGAACTACGGCCAGAACGAGATCCTGGCCGAAACCATCCCCGACCCGAAGGCCCGCGAGGCCGCGATCCGCGCCAACGCCCAAGCCTGGTCACGCATCTACGACGGACACTCGTTGGTGACGCTGCGCCGGGCAATCGGGACAGTCGACGTAACGGGCGACTACGCCAGGCTCAGGGGCACCAAGGTGCTCTATGTGCAGTCCAAGACCGACAAGCTGTTCGACATCGCGCTCTGTCCCGCCTATGTGAGCGACATGCGCAAGGCTGGCATCGATATCACCTACGTCGAACTGCCCTCCAACAAGGGCCATATGGCGAGCCATGCCGATGCCGCCCTCTGGGCGCCGATTCTCGGCGCGTTCCTGAAGTGCCTGGGATGATCGCATCGGCCCCGCCGCGCGAGGACCTCGCCGCGCTGCTGAAGTGGTATGTCGACCACGGCCTCGACGAGACCATCGGCGAGGAAGCGGTCGATCGCCTAGCGCTGTCGCCCGCCGCTCCGGCGATCGTGCCGACGAGGACCATCGCGGCGCCGACGCCGATCCGCACGCCCGTGCCGCCGCCCACAGCCCGCGCGCCGGTGCCGCTCGAATCGCCGCAACTCGCCGAGGACGCGCGCGAACTCGCACGGCGCTGCACCACCATCACCGAGCTCGAAGCGGCGGTGCGCACCTTCGAGGGCTGCGCGCTGAAGCGCACCGCCAAGAACACGGTGTTCGCCGACGGCGTGGCTGGCGCACCCGTCATGGTCGTGGGCGAGGCGCCGGGCGCCGACGAGGACCGCCTCGGCAAGCCGTTCGTCGGCGTCAGCGGCCAACTCATGGACCGCATGTTCGACGCCATCGGCATGAGCCGCACGCGCGATCTCTACATCACTAATATCCTGTTCTGGAGGCCGCCCGGCAACCGAACGCCGACGCTCGCCGAACAAGCGGTCTGCGTTGCCTTCACGCGCCGCCACATCGAACTCGCGAAACCGAAAGTGCTGGTGCTGGCCGGCGGAACGGCGGCCAAGGCGATGCTCGAAACGACCGAAGGCATCATGCGGCTGCGCGGCAAGTGGACGACCTTGAAGCTCGACGACGGCACCGAGGTGCCGACCATGCCGACCTTCCATCCCGCCTATCTGCTGCGCACGTCCGCCAGCAAGCGCCAGAGCTGGCTCGACCTGCTGGCAATCGACAAGAAGCTCGAGGAACTCGGCGCTAAAGCTTCTTCCTGAGGAAGAACTTCTTGTGGCCCTTGGGGTAGTCGTCGAGCGTGCCGAAGACCTCGTAGCCGCGCTTCTCGTAGAACGGCCGCGCCTGGAACGAATGGGTATCGAGCGTCGCCGAGTGGCAGTGGCGCTCGACGGCATATGCCTCGGCCTGGTCCATCAGCTTGGTCGCCCAGCGCTGGCCGCGCACGGCCTCGTCGATCCAGAGAAACGTGATGTGCAGCCAGCCGCCCCAGACGCTGCCCAACAGCCCACCCATGACCTCGCCACGGCCGTTCTTGAGGAAGAAATTCACCGGATAGTAGGCCGACATACCGGTGACGCCGACATTGTAGAAATCGAGATGATCGCGCACGAACTGGGCGTCGGTGCCGCCTGTCTGCTCGAAAACGATCTTGAGTTCGGCTTCCGGCTTCATGAAGCGGCCTATCTCCGCGCGTTTGATCGGCGCGAAAGGTGGTGTGGCCGATGTCCGCTAGGCTGACAATCCCTTTTCGGGAGCCTTGGTCGCCTTCAGGCGTCCGACGGCTTCCCGAACGGGGCCGTCGAGGCCGGCACCACCCTTGACCAGATGCTCGGCGATGGCGGCGCGCATGCGTGGATCCCAGAACTTCTCCAGATGATCGGCGATGGCGGCGACCGGATCGCCGTCGCGCTGCGGCGTGAAGAACCGCCCGATCTGGTTGGCCATCATCACCAGCTTGTCGGCGGATGCGGACATGGCCTGCTACTCCGCCGCGACCTTGGTGGCGATCCGCCGGCTATGCTCGGCCTGCTCGGCATAGTCCTTCTGCCAATCGCTGGGACCGTTGGACGGCGCGACCTGGACGGCGGTGACCTTGTACTCCGGGCAGTTCGTCGCCCAATCGGAGAACTCGGTGGTGACGACGTTGGCCTGCGTCTCGGGGTGGTGGAAGGTCGTGTAGACCACGCCCGGCGCCACGCGATCCGTGATGCGCGCGTGCAAGGCCGTGCCGCCGGCCCGGCTGTCGAGCTTCACCCAGTCGCCGTCGCGCACACCGCGCTCCTCGGCGTCGTGCGGATGAATCTCGAGCACGTCCTCGTCGTGCCACACGACGTTTTCGGTGCGCCGCGTCTGGGCGCCGACATTATATTGCGACAGGATGCGTCCCGTGGTCAGCAGCAGCGGGAAGCGCGGCCCCACCTTCTCGTCGGTGGCGACATACTCGGTGATCATGAAGTTGCCCTTGCCCCGGGCGAAGCCGCCGATGTGCATGATCGGTGTGCCGGTCGGCGCCTTCTCGTTGCACGGCCACTGGACCGAGCCTTCCTTTTCGAGAAGATCGTAGGAGACCCCGGCAAAGGTCGGCGTCAGCGCGGCGATCTCGTCCATGATCTCGGACGGATGGTTGTAGGGCATCTCGAAGCCCATCGCCTTGGCGATGGCGAGCGTGATCTCCCAGTCGGCCATGCCGTTCTTCGGAGTCATGACCTTGCGCACACGGTTGATGCGGCGTTCGGCATTGGTGAAGGTGCCGTCCTTCTCGAGGAAGGTCGAGCCCGGCAGGAAGACGTGGGCGTAGTTCGCCGTCTCGTTCAGGAACAGGTCCTGCACCACCACGCATTCCATCGCCGCCAGCGCCTTCTTGACGTGGACGGTGTTGGGATCGGACTGGAGGATGTCCTCGCCCTGGACGTAGATGCCCCGGAAGCTGCCGTCGATCGCCGCATCGAACATGTTGGGAATGCGCAGGCCGGGCTCGTTGTCGAGCGGCACGCCCCACAGCTTCTCGAACATGGTGCGCGTGGCGTCGTCAGAAATGTGACGGTAGCCGGTCAGCTCGTGTGGGAAGGAGCCCATGTCGCAGGCGCCCTGGACGTTGTTCTGGCCGCGCAGCGGGTTCACACCGACGCCTTGGCGCCCAAGATTGCCGGTGGCCATCGCGAGATTGGCGAGCGCCATGACGGCCGTGGTGCCCTGGCTATGCTCGGTGACGCCGAGCCCGTAGTAGATCGCGCCGTTGCCGCCGGTCGCGTAGAGGCGCGCCGCACCGCGGATCGCCTCGGGCGACACGCCGGCCATCGGACCCACAGTCTCCGGGCTGTTCTGCGGCTCCGACACGAAGCTCGCCCAATGCTCGAAGGCATCGAGGTCGCAAAAGTCGCGGACGAAGCGCTCGTTCACCAGGCCTTCGGTGACGATGGTGTGCGCCAGCGCATTCAGGATCGCGGCATTGGTGCCCGGCCGCAGCGGCAGGTGATACTGCGCCTCGATGTGCGGCATGCGCACGATGTCGGTGCGGCGCGGGTCGATCACGATCAGCTTGGCGCCCGCGCGCAGCCGCTTCTTCATGCGCGAGGCGAAGACAGGATGAGCGTCGGTCGGATTGGCGCCGATCACCATGATCACATCGCTCTGATCGACCGAATCGAAATCCTGCGTGCCGGCCGAGGTGCCGAACGTGGCCTTCAGGCCATAGCCG
>JAUXWB010000383.1 GCA_030684475.1 Reyranella sp.
CCGACGAGAGCACCACCGCGCTCATCATGAAGATGGCGGAGTTGGTGACGGCGATGTGATGGCCACCGATGGTGAACAGCGGGGCGGTTAGGTCCTGGATAGCAAACTGTTCGAGCGGGCTGGCCACGTTACTCTATCCCCAACTCAGCTCTTCTTCTCATCCTGGGCTGCCTTGCTGCGCCGCTCTTCAGCCTGCGCAACCCGGTAGACGTTCATGAACGCCGCACCGCACCCCAGCACGAACCCCACGATCAGCAGCCAGGGCTTGGTGCCCAACCACTGATCAGCCATCAGGCCGAGAAAGGCCCCCGCAACGACGCCCGCCACCAGTTCGACTGCGATCCGCATGCCGACGCCCAGCTTTTCGCCACCGGCGCCGCGCGCTGCGGGTCTCGACGACTGGCCCGTTCCCTTCTGGTAGGCCTGCCGGACACCTTTAAGGCGCCGATCCAGCTCGTCAGGGGTCGATTTCCGATCGTCCTCAGCCATAACCGGATGCTCCGCTCCGGGCTTCCCACCGCCACCTCACCAACACGGTGCGGTCACAATGAAAAACGCGCCGGAACCTATGGGCAGGCCCGCGGGGTGTCAAGCGTACGCGACGATGTGACAAGGCCCTTAAATGCAAGCGGTTCCGCCGTTCTACCGCTTCAGGACGGAGAACCGGGCGTCGCCGTCGCGCTCGACCTGCGGGACGAGGTCGACCTCCCAGTCCAGGTACTGGCGCATGGCCGCCTCGACGTCCTCCTTGAAGTCGTAGGGCCGGTACCAGACGTCGGTCGGCGGGTCGGCCATCCGCACGTGACCGGTCTCAATGGCGAGCTTGGCGTCGCGCCACGCCTGCATGCCGCCGGCCAGGATCGCCACCGGCAGTCCGCCGGCCGCCGCCTCGGCCTCCGATGCGGCCAAGGCCGCGATCTCGCCGTCGGGCGAGACCAACACGACGCGGGTGGCACCCTTCTGCTGCGCCAGCATCTCGGGAATGGTCTTGGCGAGGTTGGCGCGCACGGCGAACCAGGCGCCCGGCACATGGCCGTCGCGATAGCGCAGGCTGGTATCGAGGACGATCACCAGGGTGGCCGCGAGCGACGTGTGCAGTTCGCCCGCCGTCACCGACCTGGGCGTCGGCACCGCGAAGCCCCGCGGATAGCGCGGCTCGGCTTCGGTCGTGAACTCCGTCGAGACCGGCTTGTGGCTGAGCACGTAGACCTCGTTCCAGCCCATCTGCATCAGCCAGTGCGCCGTCATGGTGGCGCGCACGCCGTCGTTGTCGTGCAGCACGATGGTGGCGTTGCGCGCCCCGACATATTGATCGGTCGCCTGCACGAGCTGGCCGCCGGCGGCATGCCTAAAGCCTTTCAGATGGCCCTGGGCATACTCGGCGGGGTCGCGCACGTCGAGGCGATAGAGCGGGCCTTCTTTGGCCTCGAGCTTGGCGAGACCCGCTCTGTCGATCTTCTTGATGTTCATCTTCCTGGCGATGTTCGCCGCGGCGGCCTGCGCGAACTTTGCTGCCTCAGGTCCCTGCGGGCCGAAGCTCCTGGTCTCGCCGCGCGCCACCTTCAGACCGGCGAGGTGCCAGCCCATGGTGCCGTTCTTGAGCGCCATCACCTTGTTGGGCAGGCCGGCGTTGATCAGCGACTGGGCGCCGATGATCGAGCGCGTGCGGCCGGCGCAATTGACGACCACCAGCGTGTCGGGGCTCGGCACGAAGTCCTTGACGCGATAGACCAGCTCGGCGCCGGGGCAATCGACACCGCCGGGGATCGACATGTTGGTGAATTCCGGCAGCGGCCGCGAATCGAGGATCACCATGTCGGCCTTGGAATCGAGCAGCTTCTGCACGTCGGCAGCATCGATCCTGGGCGTGTCGTTGCCATGCTCGACCACCTCGCCGAACGCCTTGCTGGGCACGTTGACGCCGGTGAAGACTTCGTAGCCCGCGTTGCGCCAAGCCTTTAGCCCGTCCTTCACGACGGCCACGTTGGTGTAGCCCAGCTTCGACAGGCGCGCGGCGGCGCGGCCGGCGCGACCCAACTGGCCTTCCTCGCCGCTGTCCATCAGCACGATCCGTGTGTGCGGGTCGGGCAGCAGGGCCAGCGCACGCGGCTCGAGGCGGGAGAGGGGAAGGGGCGTGGCGAACAGCGGATGGCCCTGGGTCGAGAATTCGCCTTCCTCGCGCACGTCGAAGAACGCAAACACCTCGCCTGATTTCAGCATCACCTTGACCTGCTGCACGGTGAGCAGCGGCGTCAGGATCTTGGGGGTCGCCATGAAGCGCTTGGCGGTGCCGGTCGCTATGTCGACGCTGACGCGGTCCGGCAGGTGTTCGAGGCTGAGACCGTAGACATGGAGATGAAGTGCGTTGCCCGATCCCACCGGCGTCTCGATATGGTGAAAATCGTCCGGCAGGTAGGCGATGACGTCGCCGCGCTTCAGGGTCTTTTCCTTGGCGGGCGCCTCGCGCAACTGCACGACGCCCTCGCGCGCGCCGTTGTCGAGGCGCTCGTAGACGACATTGCGCTCGGCGCCGTGGACGCCGGCAATGATCGCCCAGGTCGTGTGATTGTGCGGCGGCACCTTCTTGCCGGGCCCGCCGGCCGAGGCATAGAGCGCGAAACGATGGTCGGGATCCTCGCTCAGGCGATAGATGCCGCCGTCCGGACCCAGCGGAAATTCGTCCTGGGGGAAGAGCTCGGCGCGGGTTGCCAGCGCCGACAACATGGCGCCGATCTTTTTCAGATTGGCCGGGGTGACGCCGCCTTTTTCGATCTGGCGGGCCTGGTCGACCAGCTGCCGCACGGCGGCGGCGCGCTCTTGATGCAGGTTCATTTGATCCTCCGTTGGGTGCAGTATAGCGATCCGGCGCTTGTCGCCACACGGCAAGTCCAACTACGGTGGGCCATGAAAAAGATCTTCGCTGCCGTGCTGATGGGTGCCGTGACCCTGGCGGCGGCATCCGCCCTCGCCCAGACCGCAACCAAGCCTCCGGCCAAGCCGCCGACGGCTGCCAAGCCCGCGGCAGCGGTCAAGCCCGCGGCGGCGGTCAAGCCCAAGCCTGCGGCGAAGGCCAAGTCCGCTGTGATCAAGCCGGCTGCGCGCCCCAAGCCGCCCACGATCCCGGCCCGCCGCCCCGTTTTCGTGCCGCCCGTGCCGGTCATCGAACTCGACGAAGCCCCGGTGGTGGCCGATCTGCCGACGGTGCTCGACACCGAAAGCCGCGACCGCTACCGGCGCATCTTCCAGGCCCAGGCCGCCGGCCAGTGGGCCCAGGCCGATGCCGAGGTGGCGCAGCTCAAGGACAAGACCCTGATGGGCTATGTCGGCGCGCAGCGCCTGCTGAGCCGCGGCTATCCCGCTCGCTACGACGAACTCGCCAGCTGGCTGCAGGAGTATAACGATCATCCCGATGCGCCAGCCATCTACAAGCTGGCGCTCGCCCGCCGCACCCGGGGGGCGGGCGAACTCACCCCCGCGAGTTTCGTCGGCTTCACGCAGGGATCGCCGAACTTCGCCGCCGCCCGCACCGTGACGGGGGCCGATGCGTCGCGCGCCGGCGAATTGCGGGCGCGCCTGCAGCACATGCTCGATGACGGCGGCTTTAACGCCGCCTTCGTCCTGCTCGACCGCAAGTCGAGCGCCGATGTGCTGGGACCGCAGGAGGTCGAGCTATGGCGCGGTCGCATCCGCACGCGCTCGCTAGAGGCCGACTCGCAGCGCGGCGTGCAGGTGCCGGTCGAGGTTGGCCTGCCGCCCGACGCCAACTGGACCGCGGCCCTGAGCGCCTTCATTCGCGGCGACATGGCCGAGGCGGCGCGCCGCTTCGAGCTGGTGGCCGACGCGCCGCCCGACCGGGCATCGTCCTGGACGCTCTCGGCCGGTTCGTTCTGGGCGGCGCGCGCCAATCTGCTGGCCGGCAACCCGCAGAAGTTCGCGCCTTATCTCAAGCGCGCGGCGCTGCATGGCCGCACCTTCTACGGTCTGGTGGCGCAGAAGGCGCTGGGCATGCAGATCCAGCCGGACTGGAAGGTGCCCGAGCTCGATCGCCGCCGGTCGGACCTGCTGCGCAACGACCGCACCGGCAAGCGGGCGCTCGCCCTGTTGCAGCTGGGCGCCACGACGGCCGCCGAGCGCGAGCTGTATGCCGGTTCGATCGATGCCGACCCGCAATATGTCGAGACCGTGCTAGGCCTCGCCCACAAGGCGGTGCTGCCGGGTCTCTCGGTGCGTGTCGGCAACGCCAACTGGGACCAGCGCCACAAGATCGCCGGCTACGACGGTGCTATGTATCCGATTCCCCCGTGGCAGCCCTCGGGCGGCTTCACCGTCGATCGCGCGCTGGTCTACGGCTTCATGCGCCAGGAATCGGCATTCAATCCCAAGGCGCGCTCCTACGTCGGCGCCATGGGCCTGATGCAGTTGATGCCCAGCACCGCGCGGCTCGTGGCGACCCGGTATATTCCCGACCATGGCGCCGGCAATCCCTACGAACCGTCGACCAACGTCGCGCTGGGCCAGACCTACATCTCGGTGCTCATGGACAGCGTCGACAACAACCTGGTGCGCACCACGGCCGGTTACAACGGCGGTCCAGGCAATGTGATGAAGTGGGACGGCTCGCTGAACGCCGGCCAGGACCCGCTACTCTACATCGCCTCGATCCCGCTCCACGAGACGCGCGACTTCGTGCAGCGCGTGCTGGCGAACTACTGGCTGTATCAGATCCGCCTCGGTCAGCCGACGCCATCGCTCGACCAGATCGCTGCCCACGAATGGCCGCGCTACGTGGCCCAGGATACAGCCCAGGGCACGCGGCGCTAAAATGCTTCCGTTGGCGGGCGTAAAAGTCGTCGAATTCTGCCAGGTCCTGGCGGGCCCCTACTGCGGCATGCTGCTGGCCGACATGGGCGCCGAGGTGATCAAGGTCGAGCCGCCCGAAGGCGACATGATGCGCCAGTGGCCGCCGATCACTGAAGGCTTCAGCGAGAACTTCGCCTCGATCAATCGCAACAAACGCTCGGTCGTGCTCGATCTCAAGAACCCCGCGCACAAGGTGGCGGCGCGCCGGCTGGTGCTGTCGGCCGACGTCGTGCTCGAGAACAACCGGCCGGGCGTGATGGATCGCCTGGGCCTGGGCTACGAGTCGTTCGCCAAGGAGAAGCCCGGCCTGGTCTATTGTTCGATCTCGGCCTTCGGCCAGAGCGGGCCGCGCTCTGCCGAGGGCGGCTTCGATGTCACGGTGCAGGCGATGAGCGGCATCATGAGTGTGACCGGCGAGCCCGACGGCGCGCCGGTGAAATGCGGCGTGCCGGTCTCCGATACCGGCACCGGGCTCTATGCCGCCTTCTCCATCGTCTCGGTGCTGCGCCGCGTCGCGGGCGGTGGTCGGGGCGCGCATATCGATGCCTCGATGCTAGGCTGCAGCCTCGGCATAGCGGCGCTGCAGACCAGCGAGTATTTCGGCACCGGCCGCGATCCGAAGAAGCTGGGCTCCGCCCATCCGCGCAATGCGCCTTACCAGGCCTTCAAGGCGAGCGACGGCCATTTCGTGATCGCCGCAGGCAACAACAAGCTTTGGGAATCGGTGACCGAGGTCGTGGGCCGGCCCGATTTGTTGGATGACGCACGCTTCAAGACCACCTTGCTGCGCGCCGAGCATCAGGTGGCGCTGAAAGACCTGCTCGAGGTCGAGTTCGCCCGGCAGGGGGTCGACCATTGGCTGGCCGCCTTCGAGAAGGCGGGCGTCCCGCAGGGCCGCATCAACACCTATGGCCAGATCCTGGCCGACCCGCAGGTCCGGCACATGGGCTGGGTCGAGGACATGGAGCTGCCCTCGGGGGTGAAGACCAGGACCTTCGGCATGCCCGTCAGGATTTCCGGCACCGATCTGCGCAAGCGGCGCGAGCCGCCGGCGCTCGGGGCCGACACCGACGCCGTGTTCGGCGCCGCGCCTCTGCGAAAGGCCGCCGAATGAGCATCGATCGCCTGCGCCGCTTCATCGCGGACATGACGTCTCTGGTCGGCGGTGCGTGGCAGGACAGGGACGAGGCGGCGACGGTCGAGGTCGGCGCCAAGCTGCTGGGCGAGCTCGTGAGCCACGACGACTGGCTGCCCGAGGCGATGGCCAAGTGTCCGCCGCACGGCTATGCGCAGAACCTCTTGTGGTGCGATCCGTTCGAGCGCTTCTCCATCGTGAGCTTTGTCTGGGCGCCGTCGGCCTGCACGCCGGTCCACGATCATCAGATGTGGGGCCTGGTCGGCATGCTGCGCGGCTCGGAGACGTCGCAGCACTTTACGCGCGACCCGGTGACGGGCGCGCTGGCGAAGGGCCTGCTCAACAAGTTGGTGCCCGGCGAGGTCGAAGTACTGCGGCCGTCCGAAGGTGACATCCATCAGGTGACGAATGCCCTGAGCGACTGCGGCTCGCTCAGCATCCACGTCTACGGTGGCAATATCGGCGCGGTGCGCCGGCATACGTTCGATGAGGCGAGCGGCGAGCCCAAGCTGTTCGTGTCGGGCTATACGAATCAGGCGCTGCCGAATTTGTGGGATCGGTCGGCGGAGACGAGGGCGCCTCTGAAGGCGCTTTAGTGCTTGTGCGGATGAGGGTGGGTAGGATCGACCCAATAAACCTCTTCGACCTTCTCGGCCGGCGTGATGTCGATGTTGATGGCCACCGCCTCGTTGTCGGAACGGACCAGCACGCATTCCAGCGGCTCGGTCTCAGAGGCGTTGATCTCCTGGTGCGGCACGTAGGGCGGCACATAGATGAAGTCGCCCGGCCCGGCCTCGGCGGTGAACTGGAGCTGATCGCCCCAGCGCATGCGCGCCTTGCCCTTGACGACATAGATCACGCTCTCGAGGTGGCCGTGGTGGTGGGCGCCGGTCTTGGCGTGGGCGTGGATGGTCACGGTGCCGGCCCACAGCTTCTGGGCGCCGACGCGGGCGAAATTGATGGCCGCAGCGCGGTTCATGCCCGGTGTCTGGGCGGTGTTGGTGTCGAGCGAGCCCGCGGGGATGACGCGGACGCCATCGTGTTTCCAATCAGTCATGCCCTCGATTTGGGCGGCCGGCCTCGCATCGGCAAGGTGCCGGCTATAGGATGAGGCCATGAACCGCATCGATGAGAGCAAGCCCTTCAAGCCGGTCAACATCGCCGTGCTGACGGTTTCCGACACCCGCACCCTCGAAACCGACAAGTCGGGCGATACGCTGGTCGAGCGCCTAACGCGCGACGGCCACACCCTGGCCGACCGCGCCATCGTCACCGACGACGTGGCGCTGATCCGCGCCCAGGTGAAGAAATGGATCGACGATCCCAGGGTCGAGGTCGTGATCACCACCGGCGGCACCGGCGTCACCGGCCGCGACGTCACGCCCGAGGCGCTGGAGGCGCTGTTCGAGAAGAAGATCGAGGGCTTCGGCGAGACCTTCCGCTGGATCTCCTTCCAGAAGATCGGCACCTCGACCATGCAGAGTCGTGCCACCGCGGGAGTCGCCAACGCCACTTATATCTTCGCCCTGCCGGGCTCGACCGGCGCCTGCAAGGACGGCTGGGACGACATCCTGCGCCAGCAGCTCGACATCCGCTTCCGGCCCTGCAACTTCGCCGAGCTGATGCCGCGCCTCAATGAAGGCAAGATGCCCAGGAGCGGGTGAGGGGCAGTGGCTGACGCTCTTCTGGCGGCGCTCAGGGAGCGACCGCGGTTTGCGAATCTGACGGCCGACGATCTCGAAGCGCTGCCGGCGACCGGCACGGCGCACGGCCACGTCCGTCTGCCCGGTGGCCTGATCGCGCGCGTGGCCTATGCCTACGAGGGCGATGCCGGCGCGGCCGCGCGACTCGAAGCCCAGGCGGCGGCTTTCCGGCTCCTGGCGCCCAGCAAGTGCACGCCCGGCCTGCACGACATCCTGCCGCCACGCCCGGGCCTGCCCGGTGGCGCGCTGATCGTAGATCGCATCGACGGCCAGGTTCCGACGCTGCCGCGCGACCTCGGCGCGATCGCGGCCACACTCGCGTTCGTACATTCGATGAAGAAGCCGCCGGCGGCGTCGCCGATCCCGCGGCAGAAAAATCCCTTCCTCGAGACGCTGGCAGCGATCGTGCAGAACGCGCTCCGTTTCCTCGACGAGGCCGTGCCCGAGCAGGGCGCGCGCGCCGAGATCGCCGAGGAACTGCGCCTGATGCGTGGCATGGCGCTGGCCTTCGCCAAGCGGCCGCAGCCGCTCACCATCGCGCTCGCCGACACGCATCCCGGCAATTTCATCATGACGCCCGATGGCACGGCCTGGTTCGTCGATCTGGAGAAGGTGCACGTCGGCTCGCCTGCCATCGATCTCGCGCACGCGACCTTGCCCACCTCGACGCTATGGCATCCCGAAGTCGGCAAGATCCTGACGCCGGGGCAGGTCGCGGGCTTCTACGCCGCCTATCTCGCGCGCATCGGCGAGGCGCGGGCGGCGGCGCTCGAACCGTGGCTGATACCGATGCGGCGGCTCACTTGGCTGCGCACCACGATGTTCATGGCGCGCTGGCGGGTGCAGACCCGCCAGCCCCGCGATCCGGCCGATCCCGGGCAATGGAGCGATGCCGGTCTCGAACCGGCCATGAAGGCCCATATTCAGGCCCGGATCGACCAGTGTTTCGATCGCGACAGCATCCGGGCTTTCAGGGCCGAATGGCTATAGCGGCTTCACCATGCGGAGCGTCTCGGGCTCGAAGCCGCCGCGCTTGTAGAAGTCGACGGCGCGACGATTGTCGGCGAACACGTCGAGGCTCAGGAACCGGTAGCCGCGTGCCCGTGCCCAGTCTTCGGCTGCGGCCATGAGCAGCGTCGCCACGCCCGATCCCTCGGCGTTCTTGTCCACGGCGAGCAGCGAGACGTAGCCGCACGGCTCCTCGGTCACGCCGTCTGTGCCGGGGCGCATGTGAACATAGCCGAGGCGTCGCCCGTCGCCCGACCAGGCGATGAGTGTCTGCGAGCTGTCGTCAGCCGCAGCAAAGGTCGCCGCCATGTAGCGCGCCTGGAAGCCTTCCATCGCCGCGAGGTCGTGCCACGCCGGACCGGGAACGCCGGACAGGCGGGGCGACAGGCTTTGCAGGAAATCGCGGTCTTCGGGACGGGCGGTGCGTAACTCGATCGCGGTCATGGTTCCTCTCTAGGGATGGCGGCGTTCGGGAACAACGCCCCCTAGACGCGGTGGCTTGACTCGTTCTCTTTTTGTTCCAATAGTCCATGCATGAGGCCGACCATTCCGCCCGACTATCCCGACGACCCGATCGCCGAGCCCGTGCACAAGGGTCGCGGCGCGCTGTCGAACGAGACGAGTCGCTACGACACCGAAAAACGCATTCGCACCACCGACGGCTGTGAAGCCGAAGTCGCGGCGGCGGCCGAGGACGACGAACTGCCGCCCTTGCGCACGACGCTGACGCGCGACGCCACGCGCACCATCCTCGCGCGCAATTCCTCGCCCGACATTCCGTTCGACCGCTCGATCAATCCCTACCGCGGCTGCGAGCACGGCTGCATCTACTGCTTCGCCCGGCCGACGCACGCCTATCTCGGCCTCTCGCCCGGTCTCGACTTCGAGACCAAGATTCTCTTCAAGCCCGAGGCGGCCAAGCTGCTGGCGGCCGAACTCGCGGCGCCGAAATACCGCTGCGACGTGATCGCCATGGGCACCAACACCGACCCCTACCAGCCGGTCGAGCGCGAGTTGAAGGTGACGCGCCAGATCCTGCGCGTGCTGAGCGACTTCAACAATCCCGTGGGCATCGTCACCAAGGGCCATCTGGTGACGCGCGATATCGACATCCTGGGCGACATGGCCAAGCGCAATCTCGTGGAAGTTTTCCTGTCGGTGACGACCCTCGACAAGGATCTCGGCCGCGCGATGGAGCCGCGCGCCTCGACGCCGCAGCGCCGGCTCGATGCGATCCGCGCGCTGGCAACCGCCGGCATTCCGGTGGGTGTCATGACCTCGCCCATGATCCCGGGCCTGAACGACCACGAGATGGAATCGATCCTGGAGGCCGCGATGGATGCCGGCGCCACGCGCGCCGGCTACATCGTTCTGCGCCTGCCACTCGAGATCAAGGAACTGTTCGAGGAATGGCTGCGCACTCATCGGCCCGACCGTGCCGAGCGCGTACTGTCGCTGATCCGCCAGATCCGCGGCGGCGAGCTCTACCAGTCCGAGTTCGGCACACGCATGAAGGGCGAGGGACCGATCGCCCAGCTGCTGAGCGCCCGCTTCGCCGCCGCCACCAAGCGGCTCGGCCTCAACCGCACGCGCTACCGGCTCGACACGTCGGCATTCCATGTCCCGGAATCGGCGCGCACCGCCCTCGTCGACGCCAAGCGCGACGCACGGCAGATGCGGTTGTTGTAGGTCGCTGGGCGAGCGCCCAGCAATGAGCTCTAGTCGAGGAACTCCACCTTCGGCCACAGCTCGCGCCAGCGTTTGGTCGAGATGCGCTCCTCATATTCGTGAAGCTTTGTGCGGCCAAAGGCCGTCGGCCGGCACCGCAGGTTCAGGAGATCGTCTGTGCCGAGCGGCGCGATGACCATGAGCGAACCGTCGGCTTCCAGGCGCACGCCAATCCCGGTCACGCTCTCCAGCCAGTAGATCATCGAGTCCGCCGTGTCCTTGTGCTGCGGCAGGTTCTTCCAGACATGCATGCGTGACTGGTTGCGCACCTGCCAGGGCAGGCCGGGCAGCAGGCGGTCGAGGGCCGACTCGTAGCCCTGCTCGCGTTCCTTCGAGAGGTCGCCGGCGTCGTAGTAGATGACGTCGATATCCACAGGCGCGCGCGGCGGCGAGATGCCGTGCAGATGGTCCCAAACGCGGTTGCGCACGAATCCGGCGGCGATGCACCAGTCGGGCAGCGCCAGTTCGCGCGCTGCACGAAGCTGTTCCATTGCCACGGCGTCTTCTGCGATGATGTCTGCGATCAGGGACATGACGCACTGTAGCGCGCCGCGACGGGGATAATGCCGAGCTTTCGATTCGAACTGCGCTGCGAAGGACGTGTCGCCGGCATCGACGAGGCCGGCCGCGGTCCGCTGGCCGGACCTGTCTATGCGGCGGCGGCCATCATTGATCGCACGCGTGCTGCCCGGAAACTCCTGCGCATGATCGACGATTCCAAGAAGCTCACGCTCGAGCAGCGCGAGGAGGCCTACGAGGCCATGGTCGCCTCCGGCGTCGTGCAGTTCGCCGTCGCGGAAGCCAGCGTCGAGGAGATCGACCGCATCAACATTCTGCAGGCGACCTATCTCGCCATGCGCCGTGCCGTGCAGGCGCTGGCCGAGCAGCCGGAGGTCGTGCTGGTCGATGGCAACCGCGCGCCGCCGCAACTGGGCTGCCGTGCCGAGACCATCATCGGCGGCGACGCGCACTCCTACTCGATCGCGGCCGCCTCGATCTTCGCCAAGGTGGCGCGCGACCGCTACATGGCGAAGCTCGCCGAGACGTTTCCGGGCTACGGCTGGGAAACCAACCGCGGCTACGGCAGCGCGCAGCATCTCAGAGCCCTCGAACTTCTCGGGCCGACCCCGCACCACCGCATGAGCTTCGCGCCCCTCCGGGCGATGTAATCATCGCCCTGCTTCGGCTACTCTGATCACATGGGCATCGATTCGATCAAGAATCTCGACTACGTAATTCTCCTCTGCGAGGACATGGTCCGCGCGCGGCGATTCTATCTCGACGTGATGAAATTCCGCCTTGAACGGGAGACGCCCAGGTGGGTGAGCTTCCATGTCGGCTCGGGCCTCCTCTGCCTGCGGCCGCGCACCCTGCAGGGTGTCTTTCAGGACGGGCCGGGCGCCCCCGGCTCGGCGTCGGTGCAGCTCGCCTTTCGCGTGTCGCCGCCCGAGATCGACGAATGCCACGCGGAGCTGGTCGCCAAGGGTGTCGAGATGCTGGGCCCGCCGCGCGACATCCCGGCCTGGCGGCACCGCGCGCTGTTCTTTCGCGACTCCGAAGGCAATGTCATCGAGATCTACGCCGAAGTCTGACGAGCAAGGAGAGACGATCCGTGCTGAAACTCTACTACGCCGCCAACACCTGCTCGCTCGCCACCCACATCGTCCTGGAGGAAGTCGGCGCCGACTATTCGACCGAGCGGGTCGACTTCGGCAAGGAGCAGCAGAAGTCGCCGGAGTTCCTCAAGGTCAATCCCAAGGCGCGCGTGCCGGCGCTGGTCACCGACCGGGGCATCCTGACCGAGACGCCGGCAATGCTGGTCTATGTCGCGCAGAGCTTTCCCCAATCGCGGCTCGCGCTGATGGACGACCCCTTCGCCTTCGCCCAGGTGCAGGCCTTCAACGCCTATCTCTGCTCGCACCTCCACGTGGCCCACGCGCACCGCATGCGCGGCCATCGCTGGGTCGATGCCGACGACAAGGCTTCTATCGCCGCCATGCAGCGCAAGGTGCCGGAGTCGGTGGGCGGCGCCTTCGAACTGATCGAGCGCGAGATGCTGAAGGGCCCCTGGGTGATGGGCGAGCATTATACGATCTGCGACCCCTATCTTTTCACGCTGGCGCAATGGCTCGAGGCCGACGGTGTCGACCCACAGCGCATCCCAAAGGTGATCGACCATCGCCGCCGGATGGCCGAGCGTCCGGGCGTGAAGAAGGCGATCGCTGAGGAACTCGCTTAAGTCTTCCGGACCGCGCGTCCCGCGCGCCTCATGAGCGCGTGGGACGCGCGCGGTCCAGAAGATCCTGTAGGTAACCCAAAGGTTTGACCCTGCTCCTGGAGGCGGCGCACGAGCGACTGGCCGGGGTAGTGATCGAGTGCCTGCCGTGGGCGGCCTTCGTTGAACGCTACGACCGCGCCGATACGCTTTTCTACCTCGACCCGCCCTATTGGCGTTGCGAGTCGACTACGGCAAGAGGTGCTTCCCGCGCGACCAGTTTGAGGCGCTGGCCGATCGGCAGTGCCGGCTCGAGGGCCGGTTCCTCGTCAGCCTCAACGACGTACCCGAGGTCAGGAGACTGTTTCGGGGCTGCCGGATCGAGGTGGTGCGAACCACCTACACGCTGGCGAAGAACCAGGCAGTAGCGGCGGTGCCAAGGAGCTGCTGATCAGCGGTCCGGTGCGGCGGAGTCGGCGGGTAGCCCGGTCGCCGAGACGCCTTCGAGGCCGCTTCGAAGCGGCGACGGCCGCGGCCGTTCTGTGCCAGCCAACGCGAGCGCTTTCGAGAGAGGTGCACTGGAGCCAAAGCATTTCGCGCCGGAGCTTGATGGGCGAAATTGAATCTAACAGGCCGGTTGACCAATCTGCAGTCTCCATGAAAGATAACGCGATCTGGGTAGAGTAGCCGTAAAAATTTTCCATCTAAGAAGCGATCGGGGGACATCGCTCAACAAGACGGAGAAAAGACCAATGTTCAGGATTCTGATTCCGTTCGCTGCCCTGATGGCAGCCTCGCCGGCGCATGCCGAGGAATTCGTATCCTCGGACCTCCTCAGCGCCCACGCGCCGGTGGTGCAGGCCGTCGCCTACATGGACACGATCGTTCGCGAGCGCACCCAGGGCCGGCACGGCATCAGGGTGGTGGCGCAAGGCACCGCGAGCACCGACAATTTCACGATCGGGCGGGTCAGGAGCGGCGAGCTCGCCATGGCCCGGGTCAGGCTCGCGTCGTTCCACACGCTGCTGCCGGCCACCGTCGTCCCCTCTCTGCCCTTACTCCTCCCCACGACGGCGCACCTGCGGCGATCGCTCGACGGACCGGTCGGCGACGAGATCCTGAAGGCGCTGGAAACCCAGGGCCTGATCGGCCTCTGCTTCTACGATACAGGCCCGCGGTCCTTCTACACTTCGAAAAAGCCGATCCGGAACGTGGCCGACCTGAAGGACATGAGCGTCCGCGTGCAGTCGTCGGACATCCTCTCGC
>JAUXWB010000384.1 GCA_030684475.1 Reyranella sp.
GACGACGTCCAACGCCGACGCCGTTCAGGGCCTGAAAGAACCGTAACTGTCGCCATATGTGCCCGCTAACTCGCCAATCAACGGGCGCATAGTTCTCACGCGCGGGCGCTGACGAAAAGGCGGCCTAAACCGGACGCGTACTGTGATCCTAGTCATCTGGAACTGAAGTATAGTTCATTATAAATTGGCGCTCCGAGCTATGGAAGGGAGAGCGCTGATGGCGAAGGCATTTGCGAGAGGCCGCCCGATCGCGCCGTTAGTGCTGAGTGCGCCGGAGCGGGCCTATCTGGAGCGGCAGGTCCGTCGCCGCCGTGTCACTCGGTCGCTGTCGGAGCGGTGTCGCGTCATTCTGCGATGTGCGGATGGCTTACCCAGCAAGTCGGTCGGCGCCGAGCTTGGTCTGCACGAGCATACGGTTGGCAAGTGGCGGCGCCGCTTCCTGAAGGATCGCTGTGAGGGCCTGCTCGACGAGGCTCGCCCCGGCCGGCCTCGAACCATCGACGACGACCAGGTTGCCGCCGTGATCGAGCGGACGTTGCGCACCACGCCTGCGGACGCGACGCACTGGTCGATCCGTTCGATGGCAGCTGAAACCGGCTTTTCGCATACGACGATCCGTCGTATGTGGGCGGCGTTCGGCCTGCAGCCGCACCGCAGCCAGACCTTCAGCCACCTCGAGCAAGTGCCTGGTGCCGGTAACCGTACTGGCGTCGCCCAGAAACATTATCGTCAGCACCAATCAACTCCTTGGGTCATTTGCACGAGACCCTCTTCTCCGGAGATCGCGCTGCTCAACTCCTCGACCTTTCACTGTCAGGTCTGGCGGGGTGGTCATTTGCAGAAAGGGCGTCGGCTCCAGGCACGTTGCGAGACAGCGCCTCAGCGACCAGGGGCACCAGGGAGATAGCATTGCTCGGATGGACTACGGCATTGCTCGATACGACCCGATCAGATACCTCGGTGAGCCTTCGATAGGCGTCACCGGCGAAAATTGCATGCACCACGACGCAGACTGGCCGACGCAGCCCTTGCCGTAACAGCTGCCGCGCTGCTTCGATAAGCGTGCGTCCAGACGAGGCAATATCGTCAATCAGGACGGGCCTCCGGTCCCGCCATGGAGACAAGTCCGGAAGGTCGATCTCGACGTCACGATCGCCCCGACGAATCTTGCTCAACACGACGTGGGGGGCCCCTGCCCTGGCCGCTACGGCCGAAACCCATTGTTCGCTCTCCTCGTCCGGCCCGATGATCAATGGTTCGGGCACTTCAGCCACAATCCAGTCGGATATCAGCGGCGCGGCATGCAAGGTCTGAGTTGGAATCTTATAGAGAGCCGACAAAAACGGATAGCGATGCAGATGCGGATCCACACAGACAAGCCGGTCGAAGCCCGTCGAAACAAGTCGTGCGAAGGTCTTTGATGTAATCGCCTCGCCCGACTGGAAGCGACGATCCTGACGCATGTAGGCAAGATATGGCGCCACCAGATTGACCTCGGAAGCCCCAAGTTCACGTGCCGCATCTGCCGCGAACATCAATCTGAGGAAATTCGTATCCGGTCGCGCCAAAGAGCAGACCAGGTCAACGGATCGTCCGGTGACATCTGACGTCAGGCGAACATAACTCTCCTCATCCGGGAAGCACCTCGATTCCAGTCGGCCAATCTCCCAGCCTCCTGCGTATGCCACGCCCTCGGCGAAGCGCTCGTTCCCGGGCATAGGCAAGATCAATCGCATCGATCGCGCACTCCAAAACGGCAGGCGACTTCGCAGTCATGCAGTGCGTTCTGTGTACTGGTCAGCTGTGGCGATGCCATCCTGAGGTCTCCTTCAATATCTGCCGCTCGAGGTTCATCGTTGATAACGAGCCAGTCGCATTGATTAGATTAGGCCTGAATTTCGACTGACTGATGTCTCCAAGGATACTTCCGCCCTCTTGTCGGTCCTTGCTGAAAGCCGGCCTCTCAAGGATTGCCTTTGACCACCTCAACCATCGAGGTAAGTGGCGGCGATGGGAACTACCGGCACCTGCCAAGCTGGAAAACTATGCTGCTGCCCCTTCCTTGCCGGCTCTAGACAGGTAGGCGACACGAAGCCTGCCGCTTCGCCCATCAAGTTCGGCTGCTTCCTTCCAAGTCCATTGGACGCTGTCTCTGGATGCCGGCACCTCCAAAATCACTGCCTCGGACACAACGAGCGTGGCACCAAGCGTCGTCGATAGGCGTTCCAATCGTTCCGCTACATTGACGGCGTCACCGATGACGGTGAACTCGTCGTGAGATCCGCTTTGCAATACACCGCCAAGGACCGACCCAACGTGTAGACCGATACCGGCGTCCAACGCCGGCTTGCCGTCCCGGATCCTCGCCTCCGTCCATTGAGCCAGCGATGTCTTCAATTGTAGGGCACATTGAAGAGCTCGAATCGTATCGTCGGTCGCGGTATGGGGTTGACCGAATACAGCCATAACGCCATCACCGATGAACTTGTCGACCGTACCGTTGAAGGCGAACACGATTTCAGTAACGAGTTGGCGGTATTCTGCCAGCAGTTCAGCGACATCTTCTGGCGGCATTGTCTCACTGAGACTCGTAAAGGAGCGCAAGTCGACAAACATAACCGCGGCCCGACGGCGACTGAGATTGAGCGATGTACCTCTTGATTGCAGTTCAGACAGGACGCCGGGCGAAAAGAATCGAGCCAAGTTCCGACGGCGCTTCTCGTTTGAGACTGCTCCTCTCAAGAGTATGTTGTGGTCCTCAATCAGCAAGTAGCAGACGAATGCCGCAAACCCAAAAGTGGCGGCGAGAGCAGCTTCGACCAAAGGAGCTGACCAGTTGCGCTCCAGAAGTGTTCCTTCCCACGAGTGCTCTGCGACGGTAACGGTCAGCAAGGATAACCAACCAGCGACAACGAGACCCGAGAACAGCAAAACGAGCCACGGCTTTAGACGAAGTGCGACGTGGGTAAGGAGTAGAAAACCAATCGCCAGCGTCGGCGCGGTCAAGCTATGGCCGACCACCTTACTGGGGGCGAATAGATGTTCATGGAACAGTGCGACCACAAGCATCGCATCGACGACAACAAATACGGTCGCAGTCCAAGCAGGGCCGCGCTGCGTCAAGGCCAATCCTAGTGCCAAAAATGTTGCCACCCCATACGTGAGGATGACATGGGCGTGGATGAGGATGCTATCGCTATGCTCGCCGACCATGAGAGTGACGACGAGAATGACAAAGGCGACGAGCCGCAACCACGCAGATCGCGTTTCGCGACGCCGCCGACGCTCCTCACTCGTGAGGTCGGGTTCGGTTGCGGCAAGGCCGAACATGCCCACGTTGCACGCTAAGGGAGACAGATCGGAGACAGAAGCGTTCCGGTCAATGAGCCAATACTGTTGAAGCGCATGACGAACTTCCCACTGCTTCTATCGTTTAACGGGCTTAGATGGGTGCCGTCGGCAAGATCAAGCGTTGTCCAACCGGCTGGCAATACGGTTTTTAGGCCTGTCTATTAAGCAGAATCGCGCAACAGCAGGTCCCCGCCTTGACATGGCGCAAGGCAGGGCTGCGGTGACGCGCTGGCATGGCGCCAAAGGCGCAGTTTTGGGTTGCCGGGCCCGGCCGCGCAGTCACTTGCTGTCCAGACGATGGTGCTTGTGGCCGCCGTGTCCGAAGAAGTGCATGAGCGGGCAGGCGACCAGCAGAAGATAGGGCAGTGCTGCAAGCAGGTGGCCGGTGTGGGCAACGAGCAGATACACGGCGACCGCGAGGGAGAGTGTCCAGCCGAGCGGCGTTCCGATCAGCCTCGTCCGCCAGTTCTGTTCGCCGGCCTGTGGGTCTGCTGCCATTGGAATATCCTCCTGCCACTTGGGGAAAGATCGCACGGCGGCAGATGCCCGCCTTGATCCAGGGCAAAGCGGACGGCGTGGCGACGTTCGCCGGCATGCCGGTTACAGGTGCAGCCTCCTGAGCCGGAGCGCGTTGGCGATCACGCTGACCGAACTCAGTGCCATGGCCGCTGCCGCGATGATCGGCGACAGCAGGATGCCGAACGTCGGGTAGAGGATGCCGGCGGCGATCGGAACACCGGCGGCATTGTAGACGAAGGCG
>JAUXWB010000386.1 GCA_030684475.1 Reyranella sp.
GCACGCGGTCGCGCTCGTCTTCCTGGCGGCCAGCGATCAGCAGCACGAAGCGCAGGCCCGGCAGCTTGTCGAGCAGGCCTTCGATCTTGCGCTGGAAGAGCGCGCGCGTCGTGACCAGGGCAACGCCATGGCCGATCTCCAGGCGCGCCCGTATGGGTTCCGGTCCGAAGGCGGAAAACAGCGGACAGAACACGGCGCCGCGTTTCAACGTGCCCAGCACGGCTCCATAGAAGCCAGGGATACGGCCGCTCAGGGAGAAGATGACCTCGCCCCGCGCGACGCCCAGCGACTCCAGCACGTTGGCGAAGCGGTTCGCAGCCTTGTCCAGGGCCGCGAACGTCAGCTCGGTCATCGAACCGTCGCGGCCGAGATGGCGTATGGCGACGCGCTCGCCCCTGCCCTGCTCGACGTGCCGACTGGCCGCCTCGTGAGCCATGTTCAGGCCGCCGCCTGGAAGGGCTGCGAATGCCTTGTGGGCGGCTTGCCAAGTGAAGGAGGAGCACAATGCCTCGTAATCTACGAGGTTGGGCACGATCCGCAGGCTTCCGTGGGGCTTGTCGATGACCGGCAACATATGATCAGACTGGAGCAGCTCGGGCGGCCGAGCCTTGACCTAGCTCAACCCTCTTGGGCAGCGGTCGCCCCAGCAGCTCGCGCAACTCGCCGAGCGGCCGGGTGTTAATCACGTCATTCGCCGTCAGCCAGCCGCGCCGTGCCTGGTCTATGCCGAACCGCATGCATTGCAGGGCGTCGATCGAGTGCGCATCGCTCGAGACGGCGAGCCTGACGCCTGCCTGGCGCGCGGCGTGGATATGAACATCGTTGAGATCGAGGCGGTCGGGTTCGGCGTTGATTTCGAGGTGGCATCCAAGCTCGCCTGCGGCGGCTATGACACGCGACATGTCGATGTCGACCGGCTCGCGCACTCCGATCAGGCGACCCGTCGGATGGCCGAGGATCGACACGTGCCGGTTCTGCATGGCCCAAATGACGCGGTCGGTTTGCTGCTCGCGCGGCAGGTCGAAATACGAATGTACGGAGGCCACCACCAAATCGAGCTTGGCCAGCACCGAATCCGGCAGGTCGAGGCGACCGTCCTTGAGGATATCGACCTCGGTGCCCTTCAGGATGGTCACACCCACAAGCTTGTCATTAAGGCGGTCGATTTCCTGTATCTGGCGCAACAACCGCCCAGGATCGAGGCCGTGCGCCATGGTCACGCGCTGACTGTGATCGGTGAGCGCCATATACTCATGACCACGCGCGCGGACCGCCACAGCCATGGCTTCGATGGTCTCGGTCCCATCCGTCCAGTTGGAATGAACATGGAGGTCGCCGCGAATGTCCGAGGCAACCAGGAGGCGTGGCAGC
>JAUXWB010000387.1 GCA_030684475.1 Reyranella sp.
CTCGGCCTCGGGCTCGAGGAAGAAGTCGAAGGGGTTGTTGACCGACATGTCGGCCACGAGATCGACCACGATCTCGAACCTGTCGGTCTTCTCCGGGAACACCAGCCGCGCCAGGTGGTTGCCCTGCGGGTCCTGCTGCCAGTTGATGAAATGCTCGGCCGGCGTGACCTTCAGCGAATAGGACAGCACGGGGGTGCGCGAATGCGGCGCCGGACGCAACCGCACGACCTGCGGGCCCAGCGCCACGGGCCGGTCGTAGCGGTAGGTCGTTCGATGATGCAGCGCGACGTGGATGCTCATCGGGGGATGCTCATAACGACCGTCCTGTTTCGCTCCACAGTACCTTAAGCAAGCGACATGCCAGTGTCCAAGCGCTCGGCCTTTCGCGGTTCGTTCCGATGTGGTGGGATCGCGCCATGACCAACTATTTCGACCTCACCGGCAAAGTCGCTCTCGTCACCGGCGGCAGCCGCGGGCTGGGCTACCAGATGGTCAAGGCCTTCGCCGCCCACGGTGCCGACGTCTTCATCACCAGCCGCAAGCTGGAGGCCTGCGACAAGGCCGCCGCCGAGGTTCGGGCGCTGGGGCGCAAGGCCGCGACCCATGCCTGCAACGTGGCCAACTGGCAGGAACTGGATGGCCTGGTCGAGGCGGCCTACGCGGCCTTCGGCAAGGTCGACATCCTGGTCAACAATGCCGGCTCCTCGCCGCTGGCGCCCTCGTCGCTCGAAACCTCCGAGCAGCTGTTCGACCGTATCGTGTCGCTGAATTTCAAGGCGCCGTTCCGTCTGATGTCGCTGGTCGGCAGCCGCATGGCCAAGGGCGACGGCGGTTCGATCATCAACATTTCGAGCGCCGGTGCGCTGCGGCCGCGACCGCAGATCGCGCCCTATGCCGGCGCCAAGGCGGCGCTCAACGCCCTCACCGAGGCCTTCGCCTTCGAATACGGGCCCAAGGTGCGGGTGAACACCATTTCGCCCGGCCGCTTCCTGACCGACGTTTCCAAGGCGTGGCCCGAGGAGCACAAGGCCAACCCGACGGCGGCGCTCAAGCGCAGCGGCCAGCCGGAGGAGATCGTGACGGCGGCGCTCTATCTCGCCTCGAGCAAATCGAGCTTCACCACCGGATCGCTGGTCCGGGTCGACGGAGGAATCGCATGAAGATGAAAGCCGGCGTTCTCACGGTCTGCGGCGCCCCCAGGCCGTTCGCCAAGAGCAAGCCCATCCATGTCGTCGAAGTCGATCTCGATCCGCCCGGCGAGGGCGAGGTGCTGGTCAAGGTGGGCGGCGCCGGGCTCTGCCACTCTGATCTGTCGCTGATTAACGGCGACCGGCCGCGCCCGGTGCCGATCGTGCTGGGCCACGAGGGCTCGGGCGAGATCGTCGAGCTGGGCAAGGGCGTGCACGACGTGAAGGTGGGCGACCATGTCTGCTTCACCTTCAACGTGAGCTGCGGCCGCTGCCGGCGCTGCCTCGAAGGCCGGCCCTACATCTGCGAGCGTTCGGTGACGCCGCGCGCCGCGGGCCAGCTGCTGTCGGGCAACCATCGTCTCCACATGGACGGCAAGCCGGTGAACCATCAGTCCGGCGTCTCGTGCTACGCCGAATATGCCGTGGTCGACCGCGGCTCGATCGTGGTGATCGACAAGACCCTGCCGCTAGATGTCGCCGCCCTGTTCGGCTGCGCGGTGGTGACGGGCGTGGGCGCGGTGATCAACACCGCCCAGATCCAGCCCGGCAGCTCGGTGGCCGTGGTCGGCCTGGGCGGCGTCGGCCTGAGCGGCCTGATGGGCGCGGTGCTGGCAGGTGCCGGCCGCATCGTCGCCATCGATCTTTCGGACGACAAGCTCGGCCTTGCCCGCCAGCTCGGCGCCACCGACACGGTGAATGCCAAGGACGTCGATCACGTAAAGCAGGTGCGCGACCTCACCAACGGCGGCGTCGACTATGCCTTCGATCTCGCCGGCACCATCAAGGCGATGGAGACGGCCTATCTGGTGACACGCTGGGGCGGCACGACCGTGACGGCGGGCCTCTCGCCGATCGCCGCCGACTTCTCGTTCAAGCAGAGCGCGCTGGTCAGCGAGGAGAAGACCATCAAGGGCAGCTACATGGGAAGCTGCGTGCCGGTGCGCGACATCCCGCGCTTCATCGCGCTCTACCAGCAGGGCAAGCTGCCGGTCGACCGCATGGTGAGCCAGCGCATCGGCTTCGACGAGCTGAATCTGGGTTTCGACCGGCTGCAGGACGTGGCGACGGTGCGGCAGATTCTGGTGCCGCACGGGTAGGTCCATGGATTGGGGGAGGGGCGGCCGGCGTGCTATGATGACGTTATGGCCGCGTTCGTCCCCCCGCCGCCGGACAAGCTCGACGCACTGTGCCGGCGCTGGAAGATCCGCAAGCTGACCCTGTTCGGCTCGCAGGCGCGTGGCGACGCTCGGCCGGACAGCGACGTGGACCTGCTGGTCGAATACGAGCCCGATGCCGAGTGGAGCCTTCTGGACATCGCCAGATTGCGGGACGAGATGGTGGAGCTGTTTGGTCGGCCAGTCGATCTGATTGGTGAGCGAAACGTGACCAACCCCTATCGCCTTGCCTCGATCCGCCGCAACAAGAAGTTGTTGTATGCCGCCTGAGAAGGACGAGCGGGCAACCCTGGTCGACATGCTGGAGTTCGCCTGCGAGGTCTGCTCCATCACCGAGGGTCGCTTCCGGCAGGACATTGATGCCGATCGCATGTTGCTGCGCGCTCTCGAGAGAATGCTGGAACTGCTGGGGGAATGTGCTCGGAGAGTCTCCGAGAGTACGCGTCTTGCTCATCCTTTAGTTCCGTGGAAGGCGATGGTCGGGATGCGCAACATCATTACTCACGAGTACGGGCGGGTTGATCTCGACTTGGTTTGGAGAACCGTGCAGCGCGATATACCGCCGCTCGTCCCCATCTTGGAGCGCATCGTGGCGAGCCTTCCACCACCGGAATGATCTGCATTCCCGGAATACAAAGATGACCATCGCCATTGCCGTCGAAACACCTCTGCAGGACGAGGTCCGCACGCTCGTGGCCGAGCTGAACGCCGTCCTGCTGGAACTGACGCCGCCCGAGCATTGCCACCACCTGACCGTGGAGCAGATGGCCGACGACACCACGACAGTCTTCATCGCCCGCGATGGCGGCGCGGCCATCGCCTGCGGGGCGCTGAAGCGCCATGCCGACGGGATCGGCGAGGTCAAGCGCATGTACACGCGGCCCTCGCACCGCGGCCGGAAGATCGGCGAGCAGATCGTGGCGCGCATCGAGGCGCTGGCGCGGTCCGAAGGGCTGAGGCGGCTGGTGCTGGAAACCGGCGACCGCCACTACGCTGCGTGGAAGGTCTACGAGAACGCGGGCTTCACGCGCTGCGGGCCGGTGCTCGATTATCCCGACGTGACCTGGTCGGTGTTCTACGACAAGCAGCTCGCCGGCTGAGCACCGTCAGGCGTCGGGTGCGAGGTCGGTCGCGGGAACGGCCTGGCGGGTGAGCCAGGTGCCGGGCTCGGCGGTGTCGACCGGCCGGCATCCCGACAGCGCTGCCATTGCCGTGCCAATTGCGGTGCAGGCACTGCCAGCATCCGCTCTCGGAAACGTGATCGGACAGGTGTTGCAAGTTCCGCAGAAATATGCCTATATTTTCTATAGATTGGCGCTTAAAGCGTCGACCTCCTGAGAGAGCCCCGCCGGCCGCCGCCGCGCGGGGCTTTTTACTGTCCGCACCACCCACAGGCCGCCCCTCCGGGCGGCCTTTTTCATGTCTGGAGACACGCATGAACGAGCCGCAATCCACCGAGGACACCGAACGCCTGCCCGATCGGCCCACCGCAACTTCACACGAACTCAGATTGTTGCCCGATCGCGGCGACTTCGTTGGCGAACCGGTGCCGCTGCCGGATCGAGGAGACACGGCCTATGAGATGGTTCCGCGGCCGCACCCGGCAAATCCGCCCGGACTTGCGGACGATGAGATCGAGCCGCCCATCGAGCGGCACGATCCCTTCGCCTGGATGCGCAACGCGCCCTGGATGAACCGCCGGCTGAGCCCGTCGGGACGGGCGGCCATCCTGTTGCGCCGCGACCTCGAGGCCTTTCCCGTCATCGAGGGCCGCGATCCCAACCACGCCGACCTCGACGCCATCGTAAAGCGCACGGTCGACTACATCGTACCGATCATCCGCCGCGAGCAGGCGACCGACATCGTCTACGAGGAGCTCGGAAAGCGCCGCGAAGAGAGAATGGCCAAAGCGCGTGCGGCTTCGCTCGCGCTGCCGGCGGCGGGCGAAGTGGCCGGCACGTTGCCGGTGGTTGGCGCCGCCATCGCGCGCCTCGCGCCCGTCGCGGCCGGCGTCGCCGGTGTGGCGGTAGGAGGCTTTGCCACGCTGGTCGTGCCGACGAACTTCGAGGGCGAGACGTTTCCCCTGGGCGATGGCCTGCGGGCGCGTCGCCGGGTCGGCCAGCGATCGATCGAGATCGAGCGGCAGGCCGACAACGGCCTGCTCGACAGCGGCGTCGGCGCGAAGTGGGAAAAACTCCCGGTTGCCGCCCAGTTCGTCCCAGATGCCGCGGGCCGGGACTTGCTGCGGATCGACGCCATCCAGCTCGAACGCGCCGTCGGCAAGGAGGCGGCGGACCGACTGCTGCAACAAGGCGGCATCGCGGCCGACGGCCTCACCGGCGCGGCCAAGGACATCCATGACGCGATCGTCCGCCGGCGCCTCGATGGCATGCCGGCCGGTCCCGGCGGCATCGAGCCGCCGCCCGGCTTCCTGCCGATCATGGAGATGCGGATCACCTCCTCCGTCGATGGAGGCGAGACGATCAGCCATGCCGAGATTCGCGACGAGGATGCGAAGAACTTCTGTCCGAACTATCTCATGGTGCAGGAGGTTGGCCTGAAGGCGGGCGTCAAAATAGATGCCACTGGTCTTCCCAAGGGACCAGAACGTGGCAAGGCGATCCACAAGCTCAGCGAGGAAGAACTGAAGACGGCTGAGATCGAGAAGATGTTGCGAGACGGCGGCATGCAGCAGCTGCTTGTCGAAAGGATATTTCCGGTGGACGACGACAATCCTCGCTATCTGAGAAGCGGCTCCTCCAAGATCGACGTCGTCGAAAGGATCGGCAAGGACGCCGTCTGCGTCTACGACTTCAAGACCGGCAGCGCGACGTTCCCGGATCATGTACGGGAGCGGTATCTGAGAGAAGTGGCGAAGCACTTCAAAGTCAGCACCGTCTACGTTCTGCCGGTGTACGTGCCGTAGATACAACCGACGGTAAGTTGTGGCGCAGGCGCGTCCTTCGCTACGCTCGCATTCCGGAGTGACTGGAGAGATCGTGCCAACCGACAAGGAACGCCGAATGCTGATCCGGCCGCTGATGAAGCGGCGGCCGGATCTCCAGTATCACCGCCAGTGGATTTTCATGAAGCCACTGACGCACTACCTCCGAGCCGTCTTGATCGTCAGCGGAACATACGGCCGCTATTTTCGAATCCAAACCACGGTCGTTCCGCTATTCGCGGGCACCAAGAGGTATCCTTCTGAGCGTAGAACCAAGGCAATTCTTCCGCCTGAACAACAACGCCTCGACAAATGGTTTGGCGAAGAGTGGTTGAACGATCCCGAGCGGGCCGCGCAGGAGGTTTCGGACTTCATCGAGCACAAGGCGTTTCCACTTATCGCCGACCTGGCGAGCCCCGAGGCGCTGGACAGGCGGCCTGATTATTCCAACGACTACTTCGATCCCGCGCTGGGCGCCTGCTTCAACGGTGATTTTGACCGAGCCGAGCGGATCATCGTCGAATATGCCGAAGAGAATAAGCGCGGCATCCTCATGGCAATCGCGGGTTTGCGCGGGACCTTCGAACCCTATTCACTGGACCTCGTCACCGAAGCGCACAGGAACCATGAAAACGAATATTGGCGGATCGCCTATCTCGGCAAGCTCCTGCAGACCGATCGCTCGAAGGTGCCGGCGCTGCTGCACGAGTGGGAAGAGGTGACGATAAACGCCTTCAAGCTCAACAAATACTGGACGCGAACGCCGTTCCCTTGCGATTAGTGGACACGGCTGGGAGACAGGAAGAAGTGACAGATCCTGTGTCCCGCTTTGCCGCCCAAGTGCCTGCGATGCTTTGGCTTTCGGCCGGTCGGCGCGTGTCTGCGCGCCGCGCCGTGTCCACTGTCGTGTCCACCCTGTCTTGCCGGGACCGCGTGTCTGCCGGTCTAGCGGATCTCGAAGCCGAGCTTCTTCAGCGAGGCGCGGATCGTCTCGCGGCCGTTCATCGATTTAATCGGCCCGAGGCGGTTCAGCACCCGCTGCGTCCAGGTCGCCGCCTGCAGATCGTGACGGGCCGAGAACTTGCTCATCTCCGCGTCATAGGTGGCCCGCAGCGCGGCCTCCTTCGTGGCGTCGTAGAGCTCGTGGTGCAGGACGACGGACTGCGGCAGGCGCGGCTTCACCTCGCCTTCGGCCTTGCCGTCGGCATAGCCGACGCAGAGGCCGAACACGACGAAGGATTGCGGCGGCAGGCCCAAAAGCGCAGCGACGCGGACCGGGTCGTTGCGCATGGCGCCGATGTAGACCGTGCGCAGGCCGAGGGACTGAGCGGCCACCACGGCATTCTGGGCGGCCAGCGCCGCATCGATGCAGGCGACCATGAAGGTTTCCAGCCAGGGCATGGTCTCGAAGTCGGTCTTCGTGGCGTCGGAGATGCGCTGGTTGCGCGACATGTCGGCCACCCAGGTGATGTAGAGCGGGCACTGCTCGATGTGCTTCTGGCCGCCGGCGATCTCGGCCAGCACCTTCTTCTTGGCGGGGTCGGTAACGGCGATCGCCGACCACCACTGCATGTTGGAGCTGGTGGCCGCCGACTGCGCCGCGGCGATCAGCGTCTCCAAAGTGCCGGGCGGGACGGGGTTGGGCTTGTAGCCGCGCACTGAGCGGTGATCGAGCATGGTTGCGATGGTCGCGTTCCATGGGCCCGCCGGCGGCAGAGAGTCGGCGCCGTAGCGTTGGGCGAGGGCGTCGGCCTTGTTGCCGGTGGTGGGGGCTAGCGAGTCCATGCGGTGGTTCCCTGCGGTTTGGCGCGGGTGATCGCGGTCACCAGCGCAAGAAGGATAAAGCCGACGATGATCATGAAGATGGCGCGCGGCTCGCCGCGGTCCATCAGCCAGCCGAAGAGCAGGGGCGAGATCATGCCGCCCAGATTGAAGCCGGTGCTGACGAAGCCGAACACCTTGCCGAACGACCCGGCGGGCGTGACGGCCCGCACCATCATGTCGCGCGACGGCTGGATCATGCCGTTCAGCAGCCCGCCCAGCGACATCACGCCGACCAGGACGGCCGCCGGCATGTTCACCCAGGCCATCAGGATCGCCATGGTCGAGGTGAAGGCGAAGCCCACGGCAGCGACACGCTCGTGGTGCGGCGTGCGGTCGGCGATGATGCCGCCCAGCAGGACGCCTGCGGCGCTCATCAGCAGGAAGCCCGAGAGCGCCACGTTGGCAGCCGAGAAGGTCGTGCCGTGAATGGCTTCGAGGCCGACGACCGTAAAGGTCTGGATGCCGCTGTTGGCCATGGCGAGGCAGAAGAAGAACAGCAGGTTGCGCAGGATCGGCGCACTCAGCAGCAAGTCGAGCCCGACCTTGGTCTCGCCTTTCGCGGGCTGCTGGCCGGGCTTGTGGACGACGCGCGGCAGGATGCTGCCGGCCACGATCACCAGCAGGGCGATCGCGAACGAGAGGCCGGCAGCGAACAGGAAGCCGCCGCGCCAGCCCCAGACCGCGGCACAGGCCAGCACCAGGGCGGGCGTGACGCCGGAGCCCAGGTAGCCCGCGAAGGTGTGGATCGAGAAGGCCTTGCCGATCCGCCGGTGGTCGACGGTGGCCGACAGGATCGCGTAGTCGGCCGGGTGATAGACGGTGTTGGCGACGCCCAGGAAGGCGTAGGCGATGACGAAGAACCAGTAGCCCGGCAGCAGCGCCGCGGCGGCGATGGCCACGGCGCCCAGCAGCAGCCCGCCGGTCAGCATGGCGCGCGGGCCGATGCGGTCGACCAGGAAGCCGGCCGGCGTCTGCAGCAATGCCGAGGCGACGTTGAAGGCGGTGAGCGCCAGGCCGATCTGGATATAGCTGACGCCGAAGGCCTCGCGCACCTCGCCGAACAGCGGCGGCAGCAGCATGATGTGCACGTGGCTCACGAAATGCGCCACGGCGACCAGCGCGATCACCTTGGTCTCGCGGCTCCACTTCGGGCCGGCGGCCTCGGCCGGCAGGCCTATCGGTTCACTCGTCGACGACATTGACGCCCAGTGTCCCGATGCCGGAAATCTCGACCTCGACCTTGTCGCCGGCCTTCATCCAGAGCGGCGGCTTGCGGCCTGCGCCGACGCCGTCGGGCGTGCCGGTGGCGATGATGTCGCCCGGCTCCAGCCACGTCACGGTCGAGAGATATTCGATGATGGTGGCAACATCGAAGATCATGTGTTCGGTCGTGTCGTGCTGCACGACGGTGCCGTTCAACCGGGTGGTGAGCTCGAGCCGCTGCGGATCGGCGATCACGTCCGATGTGACCATCCAGGGGCCGAGCGGGCCTGTGGCAGGGAAATTCTTGCCCGCCGTCACCGAGTGCTTCTGGAAGTCGCGCACGCTGCCGTCGAGAAAGCAGGTGTAGCCCGCGATCACCGAAAGCGCACTCGCCCGTGAGACATGCCGGCAGCGTTCTCCGATCACGACCGCGAGCTCGCCCTCGAAGTCGAAATCGATCGAGGCACGCGGCCGCACGATGCTGCCGCCGTGGGCCACGAGCGTATTGTGAAGCCGCGAGAAGACGCTGGGTACCGTCGGCATCTGGCGGCCGACCTCGCCGACGTGGCTCGCATAGTTGAGGCCGATGCAGAGGATCTTGTCGGGATCGGGGATGGCCGGCAGCAGTTCGACCTCGTCCATTTTTAAGTCGGCCGCCACCCCCTTGGTCGCCGCCGCCAGTTCGCCCAGCGCCTTGCCGGCAATGGCCGCGCGCAGGCTGGGCCAGCGCGCGCCGGTCCGCTCCGACAGATCGACAATGCCACCGTCCACGGCGGCGCCAAATTTCTGCGCGCCCGCCTGGCGAAAACTGACCAACCGCATGGCTGCGAGCCTAGGATTATCCGAGCAGCTTTGCGAGGCCCTTGGAGAGTCCGACACTCTCGACCGGCGCCGGCCGGGCCAGCACACCGCTCGTCGCCTTGACCGGTTTCTGGCGCGCCAGGCCCTCGGCCATCGAGATCGCACATGCAACCCCATCGAGAAGAGGGGCATCGACCATGGTCTTCAATTTTGCGGCAAGGCCCGCGAGGCCGGCGCCACCCAGGATCACCACATCGGCGCCGTCCTCACGAACGCAGGCCGTGCAGCCTTTGGCGAGCAGTGCCATCGCGGCCTTCGGGTTGCGCGCGATGTCAGCACCCGTGGGCGCCACGGTGCGCACGGAGGCCAGCCGCGAGGAGAGGCCGTGGCTTGCCACAAATTCCTCGAGCATCGATTTCCAGCGCTCGCCGCCGGTCACGATCGAGAAGCGGTTGCCGAGGGCGCAGGCCTGCAGGATCGAGGCATCAGCCATGCCGACGACGGGCACCGGACTAACCTCTTTCAGCGCCGCGAGGCCGGGGTCGCCGAAGCAGGCCAGCACCACGGCGTCCTTCGCGAGCTTGTCGTTCGCCAAGGCGTCGAGCGCGGCGTGGCCGGCAATGGCATAGGCCGCGCGCGAGGCGATGTAGCGCGGCCCGAACGCTCCGGTGAGGGCGCGCAGCTTCGTGTCCGGCCGGGCGAAACGTTTGGCCGTCTTCAGCACCAGGTCGGTGATCGACGCGGTGGTGTTGGGATTGATCAGCAGGATGTCGGTCATGTCTGCATCACCTCGCGCAGCCGTTCGGCCGGATGATTCTCGCCGATCGACATCGAGCAGATACGCGAGATGTGGGTGAGCGGCAGGCCCGTCTCTTTTGCCCACGCGTTGATCTGCTCCTGGGCGAGCTTCATGTCCTTCTTCGACGTGCCCTTCTCGCTGATCGGCACGCCGGAATCGCGCAGGCAGAGCATCAGGTCGTTGGTCAGGATGAAGGAGTCGCGGCCAAGGAAGCGCAGCAGGTACTGGCAGGTATTGCCGCCCAGCCGCGAGCCGCGCTTGGCGAGAACCTCCATCAGGCCGATCTGGTCGTCGACGGGCCAGGTGGCGAGGAACTTGCCGAAGCCGCCGTGTTCGGCCGCGATATCGCTCACGAACTTCGCGTTCTCGCGCACCGACTTGATCTTCTGCGGGTTGCGCACGATGCGCTTGTCCGACGCCAGGTCGTGCCAGAACTCGGCTGGCTGGAACAGCAGCCGCTTGGGGTTGAAGCCGAGGAAGGCCTCCTCGAAGCCCGGCCATTTCTGGTCGATCACGCTCCACACGAAGCCGGCCGAGAAGACGCGGCGCGCCATCTCCGCCAGCACGCGGTCGTCCGGAAGCTTGGCCAGCGCCTTGTTGTCCCGCTTCTTCGGCAGAAGGGACGCCAGCACCTTCTCGCCGCCCTTGCGCTTGGCGGCGCGCTCGCGAATGCGCTTGAAGGTCACTCTCGCCATCGCAACTACTCCAGCCAGCCGTCGAAGAAGTCGAACACGCTCGCCTTGAACAGCGGATGGCCGATGCAGGAAAAGTGATCGCAGCCCGGCAGGGTTACGGCCTTGGCGCCCGGGATGGTATCGGCCAGTCCCTGCGGCGGGCCGGCGAGCTGGTCGCGGGCGCCGGCGACGACGAGGGTCGGCCGGCGGATCGCCGTCAGCGAGTCGCGCGTGAGGGGCGTGCGGGCACCGCGCGAGCAGGCGGCCAGCGCGAGGCGATCTTCCTTCTGCTCGTCGGCGAAGTGGCGGAAGCTTTTCAGCATCGGATCGGCGATCGAGTCGGGTGAGGCCGCCTCCATGGCCTCGGCCATGGCGCCTTCCTCGCGCGGCGGATCGAACATTCTGGCGCCGACGCCCGCGACCACGAGATGGTCGATGCGACCGCCGTCCACGAGCGCCGCGGTCAGCGCGATGTGCGAGCCCATGGAGAAGCCCACGAGATGGGCGCGCTCGACGCCGGCATGGTCCATGAGTGCAAATAGATCGCCAGCCATCGCCTCGCGACCGTACCTGGCGGGATCGTGTGGCTTTTCGCTTTCGCCGTGGCCGCGATTGTCGAGAGCGAAGCCACGCAGGCCTTTAGAAGCGATGGCGTCGTACCAGCCCATGCGCTTCCAGTTCTCGTACCGGTTGGCGGAAAAGCCGTGCACCAGCACGATCGCCTTCTTGGCGTCGCGGGGGCCGAACTCGTCGTAGGCGAGCGCCAGCCCGTCGGAAGTGAACTGAGCCATGACTTTCCCTAACCCGGGCCATGAATGGCGACAAGGTTGATCCAGTGGGCCAAGTGTCGGACAACCGCCCTAACGAAAGGGAAACGCATGACGGGCCAAGGACACGGCGAAGGGCACGGCAAAATCGGCAGGACAGTTCAGGAGTCGCAACCCTACTGGCCCGAAGCACCCAAGCGACCCAAGGGCGCCCCCAATATCCTGGTCATCCTGTTCGACGATGTCGGCTTCTCCGACTTCGGCTGCTACGGCTCGCCGATCGCCACCCCCGCCATCGATGCCATCGCCGGCCGCGGCCTGCGCTACACCGGCTTCCATACGACGGCCATGTGCTCGACCACGCGCGCGGCCCTGCTGACGGGGCGCAACCATCATTCGGTCGGCGTCGGCTGCCTCGCCAACTTCGACTCCG
>JAUXWB010000392.1 GCA_030684475.1 Reyranella sp.
TCGTCGGACATGCGCCGCAGGCAGCGAAGATGGGTCAGCGTCGCGCCGACCATGCCGGGCACGGCGGCAACCGTCTCGAGCACGATCGCGCGATGGCCATAGCGGCGGGCGAAGAAGGTGTCGGCGCAGAAGCGCAGCATCTTGGTGAAGCCAAGCGCGATCCGGTCGGACACGCCGGAGGCCGGGTGATGGGCACTAAGGTCGACGAATGGGAGGTCGACAGCCGGAATAGCGGGCGATTTCATGGTGCTTTCCTTGGGCGTAAATCGCGGCCGAACCGGACGGGTGCCGGAACGGGGACGGGCAATGGCGTAGGCGGGAAGCTCTGGTCGCGATGCGACGGCGGCCTGTGGCCGGCTCGATCCCGCACCCTACACCTGTTCCCGTGTTCGAATGATGTCATGATCGGCCTGTCCGAGACCTAATTGGTGACTGTTCCCGCCGCCGGTTATGGGCAAAGTTGACGCATGAGCGCGCGCTGGCTGCTTCTGGTGATGTTCTGTTCTCTGCCCGCCTGGGTCATCCCTGCCGGGGCGCAGCAGAACGTGCGCGTGCCGGTGGAGCAGGGCGGACGCACGCTCCAGCTCGCCGCCAAGCTCCATAAGCCGGCCACGACGACCGGCCGTGTCCCCGCCGTCGCGGTTTTCCATGGCTGTGGCGGGCCGGGCCAGAATACCGCGCGCATGGCCGGGCTCCTGGCGTCATGGGGTTATGCGGCCCTCGTCGTCGACAGTTTTTCCGCGCGCGGCCTGAAGGATGTGTGCGGCCGCAACTGGCCGACCCAGGCCGATGCCGAAGCGCGGGCACACGATATCGATGCAGCACTCGCCTGGCTCGGCACGCAGGGCTTCGTCGATCCCAAACGACTCGCCGTCATGGGCTATTCCTACGGCGGCGGCGTCGCCCTGCTGCGGGCCCTTTCGGGCAACCCCGACGAGACGACACCGTCACCGGCCCGTGCCGTCGTGCTGGTCTACCCCGATTGCGCGCTGGCCGATGCGCTGGGCCCGAAACTCATCGTGCGCCAGCCGACCTTGTTCGCCATGGGCGCGCTCGACGACTGGACGCCGCCGGCGCAGTGCCGCGCCGTGATCGATCGCGTCGTGAAGGGCCGCGATCTCGTCGAGACGCGCCTCTATGAAGGCGCGCACCACAGCTTCGATGCGTTGGGCCTGCCGGTGCGCTACCTCGACGGTGTCGGCAACCGCAGCAAGCCCGGCGGCTGCTGCGGCGCGCACTACGGCGCCCATGAGCCGGCGTGGAAGCAGTTCGTGGTCGACGTGAAGGCGTTCCTGGCGAAGGCGCTCGGCCGCTAGATTGCCATTTCCAGTATCGTGAATTCTGGCTATCATCTAGCCAGAATGCGCTACGAGATCGTGCTTGCGCCCGAGGCGGTCGACGACCTGCGGCGACTGCCGTCTTCGGCGAGATCGTCGGTACGCGACGCGATCGAGGCGCATTTGCGGCATCAACCGGCCAAGCTCAGTCGCAGCCGCATCAAGCGTTTGCGGGGCCTCGAGCGGCCGCAATACCGGCTTCGCGTCGATGAGATCCGCGTATTCTACGATGTGAGCGGTTCGGCCGTGGAAATTCTCGCAATCGTCGCCAAGAAGGAGGCCGACAGATGGCTAAGTCAGTTCGCAGAACGGTCATGAAGGAAGCGGCCCTTTCGGAGGTCAAGGACGACCTGTCGCGCTATCTCCGGGAAGCGGAGAAGGGCGATATCGTCATCACGCGGCACGGCAAGCCGGCTGGCGTGCTGATCGGGTTCGCCTCGGAGGACGACTGGTTCGACTATCGCCTGGAGAAGGATCCGCGCTTCCTCCAGCGGGTTCGTCGGGCGCGAGCCAGCATTCGCGGCGGGCGGGGCGTTCGGCTGGAAGCTCTCAAGGTCGATTGATCTCGACGGCGGTGGCAACCGCAGCAGGCCCGGCTGCTGCGCCCGCCCGGCATTGAGGTCGGCCACTCCATGAGGTTCACCTTGTTCATTCGCACAATCCTTCTTGGGGCAACGGCTTTGCTCGCAACTGTCGGGGCTGGGGCGCAAGGTGGCGCCGGCTACGCATCCGTCGCCGAAGCCCGAGAGGCGGTCATGGCACTGCCTGGCGCAAAGACATCGGAGCAGCAGGGTTGGCTGGCCGTCGAGCAGATGCCGGTGATGTGGTCGTTCTCGCCAACCAGTCATGAAGCTTACCCCGCTGCCGTCAAACGTACCGTCGTTCAGAGAGATGGCCGCATCGACATCGACATGAGCGTGCTTTGCGAGGCGCCCAAGCCCGCCTGCGATCGGCTCGTCGAGAGCTTCAAGGGCCTCAACGAGCAGATGAAGCGCCGTCTCGGCGGTGCACGGTAGAGCGTCCATCGATGGCAAAGACGATCTGGCACTGCCACATCGCCGTGTCGCTCGACGGCAAGATCGCGCGGCCCGACGGTTCGTTCGACTGGCTGGAGGGCTATCCGCCGCAGGAGTTCGGCCTCGAAGACTTCCTGACGGAAGTCGACGCCATCGTGATGGGCCGTACGACCTACGAGATCGTGCGCGGCTTTGGCGACTGGCCGCACCCCGACAAGCCGACACTGGTAGTGACCAGCCGGCCGCTCGCCGATCCGCCGCCAGGCGTCGAGGTGCGATTGGCCGACTTCGCCGCGATCGCCGCCGAGCTCGAGGGCAGGGGTTGCAGGCGCGTCTGGGTCGAGGGCGGTGGGCAGGTGATCCGCGGCATGATGGCGGCAGGCAAGCTCGACGTGCTCGAAATGGCGGTGCTGCCGCTGGTGCTGGGCGACGGCATTCCGCTGTTTCCGGAGGGCACGCCAGGCCTCGGGCTACGGCTGGTCAAATGCGAGCCCCGGACGGGCGGAGCGCTGCACGTCGTCTACGAGGCTATGCGCTAGTCGGGCACAACCTCACCCTGAGGAGCGACCCGTAGGGTCGCGTCTCGA
>JAUXWB010000396.1 GCA_030684475.1 Reyranella sp.
CAGTGCGTCGGCTATCTCGCGGCCGGCGCCGACGCCCAGGAGGGCATCAAGTCCTTCTTCGAGAAGCGGGCGCCGAGTTTCCCCCTGAAACCCAGCAAGGACATGCCGCCCTTCGGACCTTGGATGAAATAGCGGCTTGGAAGGCGGGCCCGCCGGGCGTCTAATGTCGGCCTCGTCGGAGGTCGACCATGCCGCCTGACTCTGCATCCGCTACGAGTACGCGTCCCGACCCTCTCTATACCGCGCTGGAAGAGCGCGTCCTGGCACGCGACCAGAAGGGCGCGAGCGAGATCTACTACGGGCTGGTAAAGGCTGGCCGGCCGTTGCCGGAAATGCTGCGCGAGGCCGTGCGCATCCACGCCCCCTACACCCACGTGCCCTATCACGAGCGCATCGACGACGGCTTCGTGAACTTCGTGAACAACGACCATTGCCTCCTGAGCGCGCGGGCGACGCTGCATCTGTCGAAGATGCTGCCGGGCGAGGCGTCGGGACTGCCGATGGCCCAGACCATCTGGTACATCCCGACCGGCCTCGACATCTGGAACCAGAAGATCGCCAAGGCGCCCGGCCATTATACGCGCGGCTTCCAGATGGCCGACGGCCCACCACCGGCGCCGGTGGTGCACTGGCCCGACCAGCCGCCGCTAAAGCTCGACGGGCCGCTGCACGACCGCCTCGGCCAGTGGATGACCCTGGTTCACCGCGGCCAGGTGGTCGACGCCTACCGCACCTTTCTCGGCCTCATGGCCGAACCTGCGGAACGCCGTGCGGCGCTGGCCGAGCTTGTCTTTGCCGGCCTGATCGACGTGCAGGACCGTTCCTTCCAGAACCGCTCCTACACCACCGGCCACAAGTCCTTCCGCGCCCGCGCCACTGTCGAACTGGGCGATGCCATCGGCTGGGACATGGCGCACGACGTGCTCTATGCCGGCGCGCTCGACATCGCCGTCGGCCCGCGCTGGTATTCGCTCTACGAGGTGGCCTGCAATGCCATCACCGTCTACCTCGAAGGTCACGAACTGCACGCCGTGCCCTACAGCGGCACGACGGAGAAGGAGCGCGCGATCCTGGCCGATAACAAGGTCCCGCTCACGCAGGCCGAGGCCGATGCCCTCATCGAGGTCGTGCTGCGCCAACCCGAGCCTGCCTACATCGAACGCCTGACCGAGCTGCTGAAGGCCGGCAAGAATCCGCGCTCGATACTCGACGCGATCCAACTCGGGGCGGCGCAGGTCGTGTTGGAAACCCACGCCGACATCAACTTCTCGCTGCCCCAGCATTGCTACGAGTACTGCAACACGCTGGGCTGGTTCTGGGACAATTTCCAGCATCCGCAGCGGCTGAAGCTGCTCTATCTCGCCGCGGCCTACCTCAACCAGAACGCCTGGCACCAGAAGCTGAGTGGCGATCTGCTGCCACCGCAGGTCGAGATGCCGTCGATCCCGTCCGGTCTCGACGCCGACCAGATGGCCGCCCGGGTCGAAGCCGCGACCATCGCCCTCGACGCCCCCAAGGCGCTGGGATGGGTAAGAGCCTATCTGGCGAGCGGCCACGACACGGCGCCGCTGGTGCGGGCGCTCGCCATGGCGGCGAGCCGGTTGGGCAACGACCCGCACAACCAGGAAATCGCACAATGCATGCTGGAGGATTTCGGCAAGAACCGCCTGCCCGATCGTGGCCGGCTGTTGCTGGCCGCTGCCCAGCACACGGCGCGGCATCGCAAGTACGGCGATCCGCTCGATTGCAGCCGCCGCTTCGGCAAGGCGCTTGCTGTGGCGGCGTTCGCTTAGAGCCTGAGCACGTACATGGCGAAGGGCTCGGCGGGCGCGCTGCGGGGCTCGTACAGTTGCCTCGCCGGAACATTGTCCGGCTCGGTGCCGACCCAGGCTTCCTGGCAACCCAGTTCCTTGCCGAGCGCCAACATCGCGTCGAGCAGGCGCCGCGCTATGCCCTGGCGCTGGAGCGCCGGCGCCACCGCCACCTCGTCGATGTAGAGCTCGGTTGGCCGGCCGTCCGGGTGCCTGTGCACCACAGCCGCGACCTGGCCCACGATCTCGCCATTGGCGATTGCCACCATGAGATGATGACCTGGCGTAGCGAGATAGTGAGCGAGCTGGCGACGCTCGACCGGATGGTCGAACACGTCCGGGGCAACGCGCTCGAGCAGATCCTCGTCGCCGGGCCCGACATAACGAATTTCGACGGTCATCGGCTGTCTATAGCCCACTAGCGCAGCGCCGCCACCAGCGCCTTGGCGATGGCGGCGGGCCGCTTGCCGCCCGGCCGGTACCAGGTCGGCGTCCAGTTGAGGGCGCCGAGGAGCTGTAGGCGCCACAAGGTGCGATCGATGGCAGCAGGCAGCGGCAGGGCAGCCGCCAGCTCGACGAAGCGCCGCTCATAGCCATCGCGCATCACGACCAGCCGGCGGCGCAGGCGCGGGTCGAGGCGGCTGAGATCGGCGGTCATGACTGCGGCATGTGCCCTGTCGGCCAGCAGCGATTCGAGGTGGGCGACACAGGCTGCTTCCAGCCGGGTCCACGGTGAGCGCGTCCGGGCAACGGCGGCATCGACGGCGGTTCCGATTTCGGTCACGCCTGCTTCATATACCGCGGCGATCAACTCGTTCTTGGAGGGGAAGTGATAGTACATCGAGCCCGCGAGCATGCCTGCTTCGCCCGCGATATCGCGCATCGAGGTGGCTTCGAAGCCACCCTTGGCAAAGCGGCGCGCCGAAATGGCCAGGAGCTTTTCGCGGGACATGAAGCATTGTAGCAACCAAACACTTGTTTGGTAAGTCGCCGGGCGCTAGCCTCGACCCATGTCCTACGTCTTCGACCTCGGCAATCCGGTGACCAACGCCAACCCCTTCCCCGAGTTCGCGCGACTCCGCGTGGAAGATCCGGTGCACTGGTCGCCAGCCATGAAGGCCTGGATCGTGACGCGCTACGCCGACGTGAGGCAGGTGGCGCTGAACAACCGCCAGATCTCCGCCGACCGGCTGACGCCGTTTTTCAAGTCCAACCCCGAGTACCAGAAGGGCTCGATCGAGAGCCTGGTGCGCTATCTCAACCACTGGATGGTGTTCCGCGATCCGCCGGACCACACCCGCCTGCGTCGCCTTTTCAACAAGGCCTTTACGCCAACCTCGGTCGAGAACCTGCGGCCCAACATCGAGGACATTGTCTCCCATCTGATCGACGGCATGCTGGCCAAGGAGAAACGGGGCGAGACGGTCGACTATATCGCCGACTTCGCCTACCCGCTCCCCGCCTCGGTCATCATGGACCTGTTGGGCCTGCCGCGCGCCGACCTCGAGCGCGTAAAAATCTGGTCCGACGATATTGCGCTCTTCATCGGCACCGCCCAGGTCGCCGGCAACAAGTACCTGCGTGCCGAATCGGGCGCCAAGGCCATGTCCGGCTATTTCCGCACCGTGGTCGAGGACCGCACCACCCGGCCGCGCAACGACATGATCAGCCAGCTCGTGCTGGCGCGCGATGATCGCGATGCCCTCAGCACCGACGAGATCATCGGCACGGCGATCCTGCTGCTGTTCGCCGGCCACGAGACCACCACCAACCTGATCGGCAACGGGTTTCTCTACTCGATGAAACACCGCGGCGAATGGGAGAGGCTGGTCGGCGACCGATCCCTCGCCGCGACGGCTATCGAGGAGTTCCTGCGCTATGACGGCCCGTCCGGCGCCCTTGCCCGCGTCGCCGCCGCCGACCTGGAAATGGGTGGCAAGACCATCCGCGAGGGACAGCGCGTCTTCGCCTTCATGAACTCGGCCAACCGCGATCCCGAAGCCTTCGAGGACGCCGAGCGCTTCGACATCGGGCGCGAACCGAACGCCCACCTCACCTTCGGCCACGGCATCCATTTCTGCCTGGGTGCGCCGCTCGCGCGGCTGGAGGCACAGATCGCGGCGACCCGGCTTGCCGAACGGCTGCCCCACATCCGTCTTTCCGGAGCCGAGCCGGAGTGGCACGATTCCCTCATTCTGCGCGGCGTGAAGAACCTGCCGGTGGCACTATGAAGGCGATGATCTGCCGCCAATGGGGCGGCCCCGAAGACCTGCGGCTGGAGACGGTGCCGTCCGCGCCGCTCGGGCCGGGTCAGGTGCGAATCACGACCCTCGCCGCCGGCGTGAGCTTCGCCACCACTCTGGTCATCGCCGGCAAGTACCAGCGCCGTCCGCCCTTCCCCTTCGCCCCAGGCACCGAGATTTCGGGCGTCGTTACCGAGGTCGATGCGGCTTGCCGGCGCCTCAAGGTTGGCGACGAGGTGGTGGCCGTGCTCGACTGGGGCGGGCTCGCCGAGGAGGTGGTGGCGCACGAGGTCAACGTCTCCCCCAAGCCGAGGAACCTGGGGTTCGTCGAGGCGATCCAGCTCGCCATCTCCTACCCGACCTCGGCCGGTGCGCTTACCTGGCCGATGGCGCTGGACGTGCAGAAGGGACAAACCCTGCTGGTTCACGCGGCGGCGGGCGGTGTCGGCATGGCCGCTGTCGAGATCGGCAAGATCCTGGGCGCCACGGTGATCGCGACGGCCGGCGGCCCGCGTAAGACGGCGTTCGCCAGGGCGCACGGCGCCGATCACGTGATCGACTACACCGCCGCCGATTTTCGTGCGGAAGTGCTGAAGCTGACAAACGGCCGCGGCGTCGACCGTGTCTACGATCCGGTCGGCGGCGAGGTCTTTGCCCAGTCGCTGCGCTGCATGGCCGTCGAGAGCCGCATCTGCCCGATTGGCTTTGCCGGCGGCACCATCCCGCAGATCCCCGCCAACATCCTGCTGGTCAAGACCATCGCCGTGACCGGCTTCAACTACGGCTACTATGTCGGCTGGAGTCCGCACGACGCCCGCTTCGAGCAGGCCGAAGGTACCTTCGCGCTGATGGAGCGCATCCGCGGCTGGTGCGAAGCCGGACTTTGCCGCCCGCACATCGACCGCACCTTCCGCCTCGAGCAGGCAGCGGACGCGATGCGCGCCCTGCTGGAGCGCAGCGTCACCGGCCGCGTGGCGATCGTGATGGAATGACCGCCAGGCGGCGGGACATCGCTACTTCTTGACGAGCGGGCCTTCGAACAGGCAGTAGCCGTCGAGCATGATCTTCGGCGCGCCGTCCTGGAGAGAGCCGACGACATCGATGGTGTTGTTATTTCCGACGATGGCCTTGGTCTTGAATTTCTTGTCGGCGCCCATCGACACGTTGAAGAAGCGCTGCGGGCGGCCTTCCTGCTGGAAGAGGCCCTTCACTTCGTTACCGGCCGTCGTGATGTCGATCGTCATCTTGTAGGTCGGGCACTTGCCCGAACCGACACCATAGCCGGTCCAAGTATAGGCTGGCCCATCAGCTTGAGCCGCACCAGCGAGTAGAACGGTCGCCAGAGTTCCCACTGCGATTGCCTTGAACATCGAATCTTTCTCCCTGAGAACAAAGTCCCTGATCATCAACGGCCCGCCACCTGTCGTGTTCCACCGCGGACCCGGCTTCACCCAAGCCTAATCAATTTCGGTGACAAAATCGCCTTTTTGAGGGCATCGCGGCGAATTTTTGAGGGTCAGCGACCCTTGAAATCGGGCTCCCGCTTTTCGAGGAAGGCCCTGATTCCTTCCTTCATGTCCTCGGTCTGCATCAGGGGCAGAAGCTGCAGGAAGACATGATGGACGTGCTCGTTGAACGGCTCGTTCCACGCCATGCGCATCATGCGCTTGGCGGCCTGGATGGCGAGCGGCGCATTGGCGGCGATTTCCAGGGCCAGGTCGCGGGCCGCGCCCATGACCTCGGCGTCAGGCACGACCTTGTTGACCAGCCCGATGTCCAGCGACTGGGCGGCGGAGAGGGTCCGGCCGGTGAAGATCAGCTCGGCGGCCTTGGCCCAGCCCAGCATCCGCGGCAGATACCAGGTGCCGCCGGATTCGGGCAGGACGCCACGCTTGGCATAGGAGGCCGCGAGCTTGGCCGATTGGGCCATGACCCGGATATCGGCGCCGAGGGCAAGATCGAGGCCGTAGCCTGCCGCCGAGCCGTTCAACGCGGCGATCACCGGCTTGTCCGTGGCATGCAGCACCGGCGGCGGTGTGTTGCGCAGGTCGATGTTGGTGGGCGTGGCACCCGAGCCGACGTTGAGATTATCAGTGCCCTTGGACTGCGCCTCGAGATTGAGGCCGGCACAGAAGGCGCGGCCGGTGCCGGTCAGGATCACGACCCGCACCGCCCGATCCTCGTTGGCCCGGACCAGTGCTCCGGTAAGCTGCTTCAGCATCGGCCCCGAGATGGTGTTCATGCGTTGCGGCGCGTTCAGGGTGACGGTCGCGATGGCACCGTCGACGCCGTAGAGCAGCTCCTCCGGCATTAGCGCCGGTGTGGCCTGGGCCGCAAACTGGCTCATGTTTCCTCCGCCTCCCGTATGCGGCTATGGTGGTGCAGGAGAACACGCCACGCCATGCAAAACCGTTTCATCGACCTCTACAGCGACACCAAGACCAAGCCCTCGCCCGGCATGCGAAAAGCCATGGCCGACGCCGAAGTAGGCGACGAGCAGAAGATGGAGGACCCCACCGTCGAGCGCCTGCGCGAGCGCATCTGCGATCTCCTGGGCAAGGAGGACGCGGTTTTCCTGCCGAGCGGAACCATGGCCAACCAGATCGCCATCCGCGTCCATTGCCGGCTGGGCGACGAGGTAATCGCCGACCGCACTGCGCACATCATCAATGCCGAGGGCGGCGGCACTGCTGCCAATGCCGGCGTCATGATCCGCATGGTCGACGGCCCCAACGGCGTCTTCACCGGCGAGCAGGTGCGCGATGCCCTGCGCGATCCCAACAGCCGCAATGCACCGCGCTCGCGCCTTGTCTCGATCGAGAACACGTCGAACGGCGGCTGCGGCACGGTCTGGCCGCTCGCCACGATGCAGGGCGTGACCAAGGTGGCGCGCGAGGCCGGCCTCAGCCTTCACATGGACGGCGCGCGACTTTGCAATGCGGCCGTCAAGTCAGGCACCAAGGCGCGCGACTACGCGGCCTGCGTCGACTCGCTCTGGCTCGACTACACCAAGGGCCTGGGCGCCCCGGTCGGCGCCAGCCTTGCCGGCTCGAAGGACGTCATCAAGGAGGCCTGGCGCCAGAAGCAGAGGCTGGGCGGCTCGATGCGCCAGTCCGGCGTCATCGCGGCGGCGGCGCTCTACGCGCTCGACCACAACTGGGACCGCCTGGCCGAGGATCACGACAACGCCCGCCATCTCTCGGAGGGCATCGCCAACATCAAGGGTCTCAAGATCGACGTGCCGCGCATGGAGACCAACCTGGTCTTCTTCGAGATCACCAAGCCCGGCTGGACACCGGCCAAGCTGGTCGAGGCCTGCAAGGAGCGCGGCGTGGGCATGGGCGCCGCCGCCGGCAACCGCATCCGCGCCGTCACGCACCTCGACGTCAATCGCTCCGAGATCGACACCGCGCTCAAGGTCATCAACGACGCGCTGGCCGCCTAGGCCACCCATGAACGCGCCGCTGAAGTTCGGCCAGTCGATCGCGCGGCGCGAGGATCAGCGGTTCCTGACCGGCACGGGCCGCTATACCGACGACACCGCGCCGGACGGGGCGCTGGCCGTTCTGTTCGTGCGCTCGCCGCATGCCCATGCCCGGGTCGCCGGCATCGAGAAGGAGGCAGCACTCGCCTCGCCGGGCGTCGCCGCGATCTACACCGCCCATGACACGGCCGCCGACAAGCTCGGCCACCTGCCCGCCATCAGCGAGATCAAGGACGAGGCCGGCAATCGTCATCGCGAACCGCCGCATCTGCCGATGCCGGTCGGCAAGGTGCGCCACGTCGGCGACATCGTGGCCATGATCGTGGCCGGCACGCTTGATCAGGCACGCGACGCCGCCGATCTGCTGGTCGTCGACTACGAGGAGCTGCCCGCCGTCGTAACGGTGACCCAGGCACTCGAGCCCGGCGCAGCACTGGTCCATGATGACGTGCCGGGCAACCTGATGTGCCGCTGGGGCAAGGGCGATGCCGCGACCACCGATGCCGCCTTCACCGAGGCCGCGCACATCTCGAAACTCTCGATCCGCTCGCCGCGCCAGATCGTGCATTACATGGAGACCCGCGCCGCCTGGTCGGCCTACGACGCCGCCAGCGACCTCGTCACCGTCGCCTTCGGCTCGCAGGGCGTGCAGATCCCGCACCGGCTGATGTGCGAGCGCGTTCTCAACGTCGGCAAGGACAAGCTGCGGCTGGTCACCGAGGACGTGGGTGGCGGCTTCGGGCCGAAGTATCCGATCTATGCCGAACCGACGCTGATTGCCTGGGCGACGCGCAAGCTCGGGCGCGGCCTGCGCTGGACTGCCGACCGCGCTGAACTGGCCCTGGCCGACAGCCATTCGCGCGACCTCGTGGCGACGGGCGAACTCGCGCTCGATGCTGCGGGAAAATTCCTGGGTGTACGGGTTAAGGCCGAGGCCAACTACGGCGCCTATGTCTCGATGTTCGCGCCGACCATCGCCACCACCGGCATGGCCAAGGTGATCTCCGGCCTCTACCGGATTCCGGCGATCCGCCTCGACTTCGACTGCGCCTTCACCAACACCGTGCCGGTCGATGCGATCCGCGGCGCCGGCAAGCCCGAGGCCCTGTTCCTGCTGGAGCGGCTGGTCGACATCGCCGCCCACGAGACCGGCCGCACGCCGATCGAGCTGCGCCGCCTCAACCTGCTGCGGCCCGAGGACATGCCCTACGCGGCGGCGAGCGGCTACACTTACGACGCGGCGGATTGTCCGCGGCTATTCGAGACGGCCCTCAGCCAGGCCGACGTTCCGGGCTTCGAAGCACGTCGCGCCGCGAGCGAGGCTGCCGGCAAACGCCGTGGCCTCGGTCTCTCCTGCCACCTGCACGGCACCGGCGGCATCGCCGACGAGCATGTCGTGGTGCAGGTCGAGCCCGACCGCCTCGTCGCCCGGTTGGGCACGCAGAGCCAAGGCCAGGGCCACGAGACGGTCTTCGCCCAGATGCTGTCATCGGCGCTTGGCGTACCGGTCGAGCGCATCGAAATTCGCCAGGGCGACACGCGGAGCATCCCGCACGGCGGCGGCACTGGTGGCTCGTCGTCCACCATCATCAGCGGCACGACCTTGACTCGGGCCGCCGATGTCGTGATCCAGCGCGGCCGCGATCTTGCCGCCGAGCGGCTGGAAACCGCACCATCCGATATCGCTTATCGGGACGGTGCCTTCGAGGTCGTGGGCACCGACCGCCGCGTCGGGCTTTTCGAACTGGCCGCATGGAAGCCGTTCGACGGCGACGCGGTATTCTCCGACAAGATCGAGTCCTTTCCGACCGGCGTCATGGTCTGCGAAGTCGAGGTCGATACCGACACCGGTATCACCCGCATCGACCGCTTCACAGCCGTGGCCGACACCGGCGTGGTGGTGAACCCGCGCCTGCTGGCGGGTCAGATGCATGGCGGCATCGTGCACGGGCTCGGCAATGCCCTGATGGAGGAAGCCGTCTACGACGAGGAAACTGGGCAGCTACTCAGCGGCACCCTGATGGACTATGCCCTGCCGCGCGCCGACGACGTGCCGGACCTGCAGGTCGGGACGATCTCCACCCCGTCGCCCAACAATTTCCTCGGGCTGAAAGGCATGGGCGAACTGCCGACCAACGGCGCGCCGGCCGCTCTCGGCAACGCGATACTCGATGCGTTGCGCCCGCTCGGCGTGCGTCACATCGATATGCCGATTACCGCTCACAAGGTTTGGAAGGCATTGAACCGATGAAGCGCTGGATACGTCGCCTGACGCTCGGGTTGGGCATCCTCATCGTCCTGGTGGCCGGCGCCTTCGCCGCCGTCATCGCCTTCGATTCGCCGGCCGCACCGCCGGTGCTGGCGGCCGGCAATTCCATCCCCGGAGTCTCACAGTGGAACTTCGCCGAGCTTCCCAAGGTCCAGAGCGTCAAGGCGCGTGACGGCGCGCCACTCAACTATCGCCTCTATCCCGGCCGCGCCGACCGCGCAGTCGTGCTGGTGCACGGCTCCACCGGCTCCGGCACCGAGATGCTGAAGCTCGCCCAGGCGCTGCAGGTGGCGGGCGCCACGGTCTACGCCATCAGTCTGCGTGGCCATGGCGGCAGCGGGACCCGGAACGGCGATGTCTCGTATCGCGGCCAACTCGACGACGATTTGGCCGACCTCGTCAAAGGCGTGGGGATCGACAAGCAAGGTGTCCATCGCACGCTCGTCGGGTTTTCTTCCGGTGGCGGCTTCGTGTTGCGCGTCGCGGGCGGTCTGCAGGCCGGACTGTTCGACAACTATCTCGCGATCTCGCCCTACATCGGCCCGGACTCACCCACCAACAAGCCCAATTCCGGCGGCTGGGCCGGCGTGGCGCTGCCGCGCATCGTGGCCCTGTCCATCCTCGATGGGTTCGGTCTCCCCTGGTTCCAGGGATTGCCGGCCATCCATTTCGCCACCCAGGCGAAAGCGGACGACAGCCGGACGCCGGTCTACTCCTTCCGGCTGGTGGCCAGCCTGCAGCTCGGCTTGGACTGGCGCGCGGTGCTGGCGCGCATCAAGGCGCCAACGCGGATCGTGGTCGGCGCCGACGACGAGCTGTTCAACGCCGATCAGTTCCAACCGATGATGCAGACCATCAATCCCTGCATCGACGTCATCGTCGTGCCGGGCCAAAGCCATCTCGGCATGATCGCCGATCCGGCGGCGATGAGCGCGGTCGCGACCGCATGGCTACAACTGATGGAAGACTGAGGACTGACTCTGTGAAGCGGGCGGGCGTCGAGCCTGAATGATCTAGGTCAAGGCCCGGCCTCGACGATCATGCGAGCCTTCTCGCATGACCGCAAAGATCCTGATCCTCAATGGACATCCTGATCCCGTTCGCAAGGGGCTCTGTCACGCCCTGGCAGACGCTTATGCTGCCGGCGCCGCCGAAGGTGGGCATGAGGTGCGCCGCTTCGACATCGCGACACTGAATTTCGGCTTCGTCCATTCGCAAAGCGAGTTCGAGCACGGTGAGGTATTGCCAGACATCGTGGCGGCCCAGGAAGCGATCAAATGGGCGACCCACGTCGCGGTGATCTTCCCGCTCTGGCTGGGCGACGTTCCAGCCGTTCTGAAGGCCTTCCTCGAGCACACGCTGCGGCCGGGCTTCGCCTACGCCTACCGGCCGAGCGGCTTTCCCGAGATGTTCCTGACGGGACGGTCGGCGCGCATCATCGTGACCATGGGCATGCCCGCCTTCGTCTATCGCTGGTATTTCCGCGCCCACGGGGTGAAGAACCTCAAGCGCAACATCCTGCGCTTCGTCGGCTTCGCGCCGGTGCGCGACACCATGCTCGGCAGCGTCGGCACGCGCAGCGAAGCCCAGATCGCGCGCTGGTTCGACGACATGAAGGGGCTCGGCCGCCGGGCTGCCTAAGCTAGCGTTCGCCCAGCCTCGCGAGCGCCGCCGCAATCGCCTCGCGCGTCGCCCCCGGCTGTTCGGCGATCGCGCGGCCGATCAAATCGAGTTGGCCACGCAACGTGTGCACCTGGTCGACGAGGTCGATCACCATCTCGACCGTCTCGTCATCGAGGCCGAGATCGCCGGTCAGCTCGGCCAGCAGATGCGTGCGGGCCACGTCGATCGTCTCGAACGTCCACGTATCGGCGTCACCGGTGGGTCGCAGCAGGCCACGTGCCACCCAGCGTTCGACATGGACGGTTGTGAGGCCGCCGTGCAGGCGCAACAGGTCGTCGAGCGTCGTCATGTGAACTGCTCCATGGCCTTGCGCGGATCGTAGGCACGCCCCGCTTCCCACTTCTCGAGAAACTCCTTCAGCTTGTCATCCGGCTGCTCGGGCAAAGTAACCTTCAACTTGACATACTGATCGCCACGCTGACCGGACTTGCGGTCGAGCAGGCCGCGGCCCCTGAGACGAAGCGACGTGCCGGTATTGGAACCTGCGGGGACATTCAGCATGACCGCGCCGCCCACCGTCGGTACGCGGATCTTGCCGCCCAATGCCGCCTCGGTGAGCGTCACCGGCAGTTCGACATGGATGTCGTTGTCGCGCGCCTCGAAAAAGGCGTGGGGCTCGACCCGCAATTCGACATAGGCATCGCCCGGCGGACCGCCATTGGCGCCCGGCATGCCCTGCCCCTTCAGCCGCAACGTCTGGCCGTCGGCCGCACCTTCGGGAATGTCGATGTCGAGGGTCTTGCCGCCGGGCAGGCCGACTCGCTGCTTGCCGCCGCGCGCTGCGACCAGGAACGGCACGCGAAGCGTGTAGGTGAGTGGCAGGCCGCCCATGTCGAAGCCACCGCCCGCACTCCCGAATCCGTGGCGGTCGCCGAACATTTCCGAGAAGATCCCGCCCATGTCGACGAAGGATTCGTGGCCGCCCGCGTGGGCGTACTTGCCGGCGCCGGGGCCGCCTGCCTGATCGCGATAGAAGCCGCGCGGCGGCATCTCCTGGCCCGTGGCGTCGATCTCGCCGGCATCGAAACGGCGACGCTTCTCCGGATCGGAGAGCAGATCGTTGGCTTGCGAGATTTCCTTGAATTTCGCTTCGGCCGCCTTGTCACCCGGATTGAGATCGGGATGGTGTTTTTTGGCGAGGCTGCGGAACGCTTTCCGAATGTCGTCTTCGGAAGCGGTTCGCGGCACGCCGAGCACTGAATAGGGGTCGCTCATGCCCCTACAATGTGGTGTGAGTTGTACTCTTACAAGGCCTTGGCCGGACTGAGCAGCCTATTCGGCGTTCCGGCAAGATCGTCGACATGACCGGTAATGCAGCTGTTGTGCGCGCCTGGTACGTGATCCTCAACGACCTGAGGCGCCAATCCCTTCCAGGCCGCTGCCGAAAATTCAGGGCGGCTCGCATACTCGTCGCTCAACAGGCAGACCACACGGCTGCGGATGCGCGGCGGCAGATAGTGGGACATCGCGCGGTAATAAGCCGTGCGCAGCGAAGCGCCGGTCGCCGCCGTGCCCTGGTACATTCGCTTGGCCACGCGCCAGATGAGAGCACGATCCTTCTGCATAAGCCGCCGCGTGCCCGACCAGACAGCCGGCATGCCCCGTGTCTTGACGCGATCGCCGATGGCCTTTGGCGCGATCCCTCCCAAGGCGCTGACGGTCCGGGCGATGCCACGCAACGTCGGGCGAGCGTTGATGGAAAAGGTGTCCACCAGCACGACCTGCTCGACCTCGCGGCCCACGGCCTCGAGCTGGTGTGCGATCTCCCAAACGGCGAGGCCGCCGTGACAGTAGCCGGCGAGCCGGAACTTCCCTTCGGGTTGGGCCGCCAGAAGATAGGGCACGTAGCGCCTGGCCATCGCCTCGATGGTGTCGAACCCGCCGCCTTGTCGAAATTGGGATGGAGCAGATAGATCGGCCCCTCGTCCTTGATGAGTTCGGCCAGGCGAAGGGCATAATTGCCCCAGCCGTCGAAATCGCCGTGGCAGATGAACAACGGCCGGCCGCTGCCGTCCTTGACCTTGGTGACGACCTCGTGGCGGGCCGCGGCGGCGCGGGCCAGGGTCGTGGCCAGGTGACGCACCGTGAGCTCAGCCTTGATGTCTGATGAGGCGATCGCCTGCCGGGTGATCGCTTCCAATTCCAGAAGCATTTCGGTGGCCTGGAGCGAATCGCCTCCAGCTTCGAAGAAGTCGTCGTCGATGCCGAAATCGGAATGGTTGAGGACCCGCACCCAGATCGCGGCGATCTGGATCTGCAGCGGCTCGTCCGGATGGACATTTTTCCGGACCTGGCGGGAGAAGTCGGCGGACAGCTGCGACCGCGAGATCTTGCCGGTCGTCCCTTTGGGCAGGGCCGGCAGGATATGGACGTGTCGAGGCATCTGGAATGGCGCCAGACGGTCGCGCAGGAACTCGACCAGCGCTGACGACGAGGTTTCTTCCGTGTTGTCGTTCAAGACCACAGCAGCGGCGACGCTCTCTCCCAGCCGGGGATGGGGAACGGCGAAGGCTGCGGCTTCCCGCACCGCGGGATGCTGCAGCAGCATCTTCCCGACATCGTACGGCGATATTTTCTCGCCGCCCCGGTTGATGATCTCCTTGGTGCGCCCGGCGATCGTCAGAATGCCGTCGGCATCGACGACGCCGAGATCACCGGTGGCGAGACAGCCATCGACCAGGCCGGCGGGTGCGTCGTCGATGTCGTTGAGATATCCCGGCATGACGCGGGACCACGACCAACCACACGCTAGCCGCGCGGCGCGGCGTTGAGCCCGTTCACGACATCCGCGAACAGCCGGTATTTGACGCCGACGACCGAGAGTTCGCGGCCCCAGTTCACCAGATCGCCCCATGGGTCGTTGAGCTTGCCCAGCCCCGAGACGATCGCCACCACCGCGCCGACCTCGATGCGGCCCTCGACGGCGAACCAGCCGCCGACGCCCAGCGCCACGGCGACCGAGAAGTAGTACATGAGGTTCATCGCCAGATTCATCGTGTACTTGAACTTGTAGATGCCCATGTTGAGCGTGAACACCCGGTCGATGCGCTGGCTCTCGCTCGACAGGTCGCGGATGTCGACGACGGCGCCGGCGATGCCACTGCTCACCTCGCGCATGGTGCGGATGCGGGCCTCGGCGCGGCGGTTGATCGCCCACTGCATGATCGGCACGAACACCAGCTGCGGCAGGAAGAACAGCGGGCAGAGCGCTGCCATCCACGGCTCGAGGTAGATCATGTAGCCGATGACGCTGGCCAGGATACCGCCCTGCAGCAGCGGCTCGGAGATGCTGATGCCGACGAAGCCGCCGATCGGCTGGGCCTCCTCGACGATCATCGCGATCTCGATGCCGGTGGTGTCGGACGACAGCATCTCGGGCGCGAGGTCGCCACGCTGGACGTGAAGCGTCCGCCGGAGCGCCCGCACCTCGGTCTCGCTCACCCAGGCGCGATAGACGTTGAGCACGAGCTTGAGCGACTGTTCGAGGATCGCCACCCCGGCATAGGCCAGCGCCAGCAGGAAGATGGTGCGGACGGCGCCGCTGCCGATGGCATCGTTGACGATGCGGCGCTGCAGCTCGAGCGGCACGGCGCTCAGCGCGAACACCGCGACCGACAGCACGGCAAGCGCGGCCTGGTGCCGGCCGCTCTTCTGCAGGACGTAGCCCATAATCGTCCGCGGCAACATCGGGGACCGCCCAGGGCTCATGCCAGGGTGCGCAGGCACCCGGCTTCCTCGAGCACGGGATCGAGCCGCTGGCGGGCCGCTGCCGGCAGCGTGGCCAGGCGCTTGCGGAGCGCGTCGAAGCACTTGCCCTGGTAGCGGAACGGCGCCTGGGCATAGGGCCGACCAAGCAGCTCGACCTCGAAGGTCGCGGCGCCGTCCTGCAGGGCGCGGGCGTTGGCGGCGAGGAACGGCAGGTAGGTTTGCCCGGCGTGTTGCAGAAGCGCGGCGATGCCCTCGGGCAGGGGGTCCGCCGCATCGATCCACGTCCCCTCGACACCCGAGGCGTCGTCGAGACGCATCAGCCAGCAGAAGACGTCCGGTGCCCGGGCGCGCATCTCGGCGGCGGGCGTCGGATCGACCGAGAGGATCTGCAGCTGGCCATAGAAGCCGAAGTCGGCCAATGACGGCCGCGAGCCCAGCAGGAAGGGCAGCGCTCTCACATGGTGATCGAGCGTATCGAGCACGAAGCGGTAGCTTTCCTCGATCACCGGCCGGTTCTGTTCGGTGCAGCCGACCAGCGCCATGCGTCCGACCTGGCGATCGTTGAAGGCCAGCATCGCCTGCCGGCGCGCGCCTGCTTCCATCACCGGATCGCGCGAGCTCACAACCCAGGTCTGGGCGAAGTCGCGGTCGGCAGCGTAATACCAGCGGTAATGGAACATCATCTTGGTGATCCATTCGTCGCCGAAGTCCTCGAGCAGGTCGCTGAGATAGGCGAGGCCCGGATCGTCTGGAATCACGGAACGCTGGCCTGGATGCTCGCGTTCGAGGGCATGGGCGAGCGGCGTAGAGTCGTTCATCACCCTTCCGTCGGGAAAGCGCAGCACCGGGATGACCGGCGGCAGGCCGGCAGCCACCGCGACGTCGCGCGGGTTGCCGGTGGCGTGCCAGACGAACGGCAGGCGGCGGTAGCGCATCAGCGCCCGCATCTTCGCCGAGTAGGGCGACGGGTTCAGCCCGTGCAGCGCATAGACGCCGCTCCCAGGCCCGCTCACAGCCCCAATACCGCCTTGGCGATGATGTTGCGCTGGACCTCGTTGGAGCCGGCGTAGATCGTGGCGGCGCGGTTGTTGAGATAGAGCGGCATCGCGGTGATGCCCCACTCCGGCGTCACCGTCGGCGCGTTGTGGCCGAGCAGCCGCGCCTCGGGCTCGAAGGGCGCGGCATACCAGGCCAGCGCCTCGATCCCGAGATGGTCGATCTTCTGCGAAGTCTCGCTGCCCCGGATCTTCATCGCCGACGAGGCCGCCCCCGGATTCTTGCCCTTGCTGAGGTCGGACAGCACCTGCAGCTCGATCATCTCCAGCGCCTGGATGTCCATCTCGGCCTCGGCCAGGCGCTCGGCGAAGCTGCGTTCGGTGGCGAGCTTGCCGGAACCGTCAGCCGCCTCCTCGCGCACGATACGGCGCAGGTCGTCGAGTCTTGCATAGAGGTTGGGCGTATAGGCCTCGCCGCCGCGCTCGAACTCGAGCAGGTACTTGGCCACCGTCCAGCCGGCGTTCTCCGGCCCGATGCGGTTGGCGATCGGTGTCCGGACGTTGTCGAAGAACACCTGGTTGACCTCGTGATCGCCGGCCAGCGTGACGATCGGCTTCACGGTGAGGCCCGGCGTGTCCATCGAATCGATCAGCACGAAGGAGATGCCGTCCTGCGGCTTGCCTTCCGCCGCGGTGCGCACCAGGCAGAACATGTGGTCGGCGACATGGGCTCCGGTGGTCCAGATCTTGGTGCCGTTGATCACGTAGTCGTCGCCGTCCCTCACCGCCCGGGTCTTGAGGCTGGCGAGGTCGGAGCCCGAGCCCGGCTCGGAGTAGCCCTGGCAGAAGATGATGTCGCCCGACACGATGCGCGGCAGGTACTTGGCCTTCTGCTCCGGCGTGCCGTATTTCATGATGACGGGCCCCACCATGCGCAGCCCCATGGCGAAGATGCGCGGCGCGTCGACGGCCGTGCACTCGCGCGAGAAGATGTAGCGTTGGGTGGCGCTCCAGCCCGTGCCGCCATGTTCCTTGGGCCAGGTCGGCGCCGACCAGCCCTTGCGGGCCAGCACCTTGTGCCAGCGCACACCGGCTGCAACGTCGGCGAAGACGCCGCCGGTCTTGCGCCCGGCCTCGCGCAGGTCTTCGGTGAGGTTCTCGTCGAGAAAGCGGCGGACCTCGCTGCGAAAGGCCTCATCCTGGGCGCTGAGTGCTAGATCCACGGGCTTCCTCCAGCTTGTCTGTCCACAGAAGCTATCGGTTGCCGCCGCCGGCCGTCCAGAGCACGGCTGACAGAGGCTTCCGACGGGCGGTATGGTTCGTGCATGTTGCGTTAAGTCCGACCGCGGAGATCGCCATGGCCCGGCTGCTGTGTCTGTTCGCGTTTCTGCTGCTCGCCCTGCCTGCCGCTGCCCAGGACCGCAAGGAAGTCGACGTGGCCCTGGTGCTGGCCATCGACATCTCGGGAAGCATCGACCCCGACGAGGCCCGCCTGCAGCGCCAGGGCTATGTCGAGGCCTTCCGCGATCCGGTGATCGTCAGGGCGATCCTGAGCGGCAACCACGGCCGGATCGCCGTCGCCTACTTCGAATGGGCCGACTCCTGGGTGCAGAAGCTGCTGGTCGACTGGACCCTGCTCGATTCCGAGGCGGCGATCCTGGCCTTCACCAGCCGTCTCGCCCACGCGCCGATCTCGATCGCACGTCGCACTTCGATCAGCGGCGCCATCCGCTACGCCATCCCGCTGTTCGACCGCGCGCCCTACGACACCGAGCGCAAGGTGCTCGACATCTCGGGCGACGGCTCGAACAACGACGGCGGCCTGGTCACCGACCTCAGGCACGACGCGCTCAAGGAGCGCATCGTGATCAACGGGCTGCCGATCATGAACGACCGGCCCAACCCCTACGGCTTCCCGAGCGAGACCGACCTCGACCGCTACTATCTTCACTGCGTCGTCGGCGGCCCGCGCTCCTTCGTCGAGGTCGCCGTCAATTTCGAGGACTTTCCCCGCGCCGTGCGCAAGAAGCTCCTTCAGGAAGTGGCCGACGTCGGGCCGCGTCCCGACTTCGATGTCGACGACCTCGGTGTGCCCGTCTCGCCCGCGGGACGCGACGGCGTCCAGCTCGCGCAGGCCACACCGCGTCGAACCAGCGGCGCGCCCGAGGATTACACCCGCTTCGTGCGGCCCGAATACGAGCTGGGCTGCGACGTGGGCGAGCGCCGCAGCCGCGAATTCTGGCAGCGCCGCTTCGGCGTCACGCCGGACTGAAGGTTTCCTATCCTGCGCGGGGTACGCGCCCTTCAAGCGACTGATCCCCCTGCCTCTTTCGCCGGTTCCGCGGCCTCGGAACGGGAAACATTGTGGGACATTTTTTCGCCCGCCCGGCGGTTGAAGTAGTCGAGTACCCGGATCGAGGCGAGGTGGGTGAACGTCCGCCGCCAGCCGACGTCCACCCCCTTGTGGTAGACCGAGCGCAATTCGCCCTCCCGGACGATCGCCATCAGCCTGTCCTCGATAATATCCCGGCGTTGTAACTGGATCGCGTCCCAGCGCTCGCGAAACTTGGGATCGCGTTCGCGCCAGCGATAGACGGTCGACAGCGGCACGCCGGTGCGCTTGGCGGCCAGGCTGACCTCGCCGCACAGGCGCAGCTGGCGGAGAAAGAAAACCCGAAGACGGGGCGGCGTGCGCCGCTTCACCGGGCCACGCAGCACCCGCGCCAGCGACTCCGAGGGACCTCCGGCCGGCACCACCGCTTCCGTCGGACCGGCGCTCGATTGCGAAGCTTCCTGGACATCCATGGCCATCTCCTTCCCTTCATTGGATCGGATCTTCAGCCGGATAAATAGTATTTTCCTATTGTCCTGTCAAACCCTATTGTGAGACCGGCTCCGGTCGGCAACGACCGTCAGGGCCTCGACGAGACGCCGGATGAGCGGTGCGACGGCCGGGACGCCGAAAGCGACAACGTGCAAGCCGCATGCCGATACCGTCGTGCGACCTCGGCAGTATTCTGTAGCGTTCGCTCCAAAATCGTGCTCTGGTCACCAAATGGGGCGCCTAAAGGAATTCGACGAAACCAAAGCCATCGACGGCGCCGTCGACTGCTTCTGGGCGCGCGGCTACAAGGCTACCTCGGTGCGCGACCTCGCCGGACGCATGGGGATCGGCGGCGCCAGCCTCTACAATGCCTACGGCGGCAAGCGCGCCCTGTTCGTCACGGCACTGGCCCGCTACGCCGACCGCTCGATGCGCGAACGAATCGCCCGACTGGAGTGCGGCGGGCGGCCGAAAGAAGCCATCCGGGCCTTTCTCGCGGAAATCATCGAGCGGTCCCTCGCCGACCGCGACCGCAAGGGCTGCCTGCTGGTCAACTCGGCGCTCGACGTGGCGCCGCACGATACCGAAATCGGCAGGGTCGTCGCCGGCTACCTCGAGGAAATTCGCGCCTTCTTTCAGCGCAACATCGAGGCGGGCCGCCGCGCCGGCCAGATGCCGCGCAACCTCGACGCCGCGGGCGTCTCGGCCCACCTGCTGGGGGTCCTGATGGGGATCCGGGTGCTGGCGCGCGCCAAACCCGACCGCGCACTCCTCGAAAGCGTGGCCCGCCCGGCGCTCGACCTGCTGGACGCGCCGGCGACGCCGCGCGTCCGGAGGCGCCGGCCATGAGCGCCCGGACGGCCACGATCGAACATCTCAACGTCGAGGCGCTGTCCGCCCTGCCGGACGATGCCCCAGTGACGATGCTCAACCTGATGCGCTTTCGCGAGCGTTCCCTCGACGGCAACGGCAGCGGCTGGGACGCCTACCTGCGCTACAGCGCCCTCGCCATCAGGACGATCAAGGCGCAGGGCGGCACCATCGTGTGGACGGGTACCGCGGAAGCCGTGGCGCTCGGCATTCCGGACGACAACCGCTGGGACTACGTCGCGCTCGTGCGCTACCCCTCGCGCAAATCCTTCATCGCCATGATGACTTCGGCCGACTACGCCCGGGCCAACCTCGAGCGCGAAAACGGCTGCGCTGCGCACGCGATCATCGCGATCCGCGAAACCTACAACAAGCTCACGACCGCACCGACCAAGGAGTAGAAGATGTCACTGGCAGACAAACTGGCAGAAGCCCGCGCCGCAAGCGCGGGCCGGATCCCGCCCGAACGGGCGGCCATTATGCATCGGGCGACGGGCGATCTGCGGAAGTCCGGGATTCTCGACCGCATCGTGCCGGTCGGCAAACCCGCTCCGGCCTTCGAACTGGCCAACCACGACGGCCGCCGGGTTTCGTCGGCCGACCTCCTCGCGGCCGGGCCGTTGGTCCTGTCGTTCTTCCGAGGGTCGTGGTGACCCTATTGCAGGCATGAGCTGGACGCTCTGCAGACCATCTACACCGACATCGCAGGCCTCGGCGCCTCGCTGGTCGTGATCTCGCCCGAACTGCCGGCACGCACGGCAGACATGGCCGCCAAACAGAAGCTCACCTTTCCGATCGTGTGGGACGAGAAGTCGACGACCGCCGAAGCCTTCGGCCTCGCCTTCACCCTGCCTGACGACCTGAAGGCCGTCTATATGGGCTTCGGCAACGACCTCGCCGTCCGCAACGGCGATCCGTCATGGCGCCTGCCGGTTCCGTCGCGGTTCGTGATCGACGGCGCGGGGATCGTGCGGCTGGTGCAGGCCGACCCCGACTACAGGTACCGGCCCGAGCCGGAGACGACGCTCGACGCGCTGCGCAAGGTCGTCACAGGTTGAGTAAAGCAACCAAGGCCGATCGAGGCATGACCCGGAACGACTCGATCGGTCTCTGCCGGGAGCAGCACGCCGAGCTCTACACCAGCGACGGCGTGTTGCGTCTGGTCGTCGATCATCCGGCCAATGCCCAGCTGATCGGGACGTGCGCCCAGGCCGGTCTGGTGCGGGCCGCAGACCTCACCGTCGAGACGGGAGACCGGACCGCCGTCGTCTACGTCGCCCGGGGTGGCAGCGCCTCGCGGATCGCCACCGCGACGGCGGTGCGGTGCGCGGATGGTGCCATCGGCCTGGCCGAATGGCGGATCGAGCCGGGCTTCGAGCATGCCGCCACCGCCGAGGACGGGGCCGAGCTCCACCGGATCACGCGGATCGCCGGCCCGCAGCGCTGAAGCATCACCGCTGCGCGTCGAAGAAGACGTCGGCGCTCTCGACCTCGACCAGCCGGCCCTTGCGGATCTCCAAGAAGCGCGTCGCCGCCGTCCGGGTGAAATAGCGGTCATGGCTGACGAACAGGCAAGAGACGTCGCCCTGCTCGAGCTCGGCCTCCAGCGCCTCCTGTCCCTCGATGTCGAGATGGTTGGTCGGTTCATCCAGCAAATAGATGTTGGGCCGCAGCAGCTTCATCTTCAGGAACACCAGCCGGGCGCGCTCGCCGTGACTCAGCAGGCCGATCGGCTGGCGGATACGCGCGAAGGCGAAGCCCGCCTGGGCCAGCAGCCGCACCGCCTCCTTCTCGGTGGCGCCCTCGGCTTCGACGACATAGGCGAGGATCGCCGTGGCTGTCGGCAGGTCGCGCATCGCCTGGTCGAAGTAGACCAGCCGGCAGGACGGATTGAAGCGGATCGCAGCCTGGCTGTCGTAGTGCTCCAGCGCCGGATCATATGCGGCGGCGAGCGCCGACAGCAGCGTCGACTTGCCGGCGCCGTTGGCGCCCAGCACGGCGACGCGATCGCCGGCGGCCACGGTCAGGCGATCGATGGCCAGGAGCTTGCGCCCGCCGCCCGGCACGGAGACGGCGAGGTCGGAGATTCTGAGCACCACCTTGGCGTCGATCTCGCTGTCACTGAGCTCGAGCCGGCGTTCGCGCGTCGCGTAGGTCTGGGTCCGCTCGGCCTCGATCTTCGCAATCCGTGACTCGACGGCGTTCTTGCGCTTGTTGAGGTCGGGGTTCTTGACCGCCCAGACCTTGTAGCGCGCCGCCGCCCGCTCCAGCCGCTCGATCTCCTTGGCCTCGAGGCGGCTGCGCGCCGCCGCCGTCGCATCGCGGCGCAGCAGCTCCTCGCGGGCCAGCGAGAACCGCGTCCTGAAGGCGTGGACGCCGTCGCTGCGCAGGAACAGCGTGCGCTCGGTCACGCGGTCGAGGCATTCGCGGTCGTGGCTCACGATCAGCATCGGGATCTTGAAATCGACGGTGAGCCAGCGCTCCAGCGTGTTGATGTTGGCGAGGTCGAGATGGTTGGTCGGCTCGTCGAGGATCAGGAGGTCGGGCTCCTCCAGCCGCGCCGCCGCGGCGATCAGCATCAGCCGCTGCCAGCCGCCCGACAAGGTGCCGAACGCCTGCTCCGCGATCTCCGGCGCGACGCCGATCTCGTCCAGCAGGACGTCGATGCGCCAGTCCTCGCCGCCGAGGCCGACTCGCCCCAGCGAGGCGCTCATCACCTCGCGCACCGTCAGCCCGGCCAGGCCTTCGGGAATGTCCTGCGGCAGGCTGCCGACTCGCAGGCTGCGCGAACGGATCACCTGGCCAGCATTGAGCTCGAGCGCGCCGGTCAGGCACTTCAACAAGGTGGACTTGCCGGCGCCGTTCTCGCCGACCAGCGCCGTGCGCGCGTCGTCGAGCAGGAAGGAGACGTCCTCGAAGACGCGCCCCGCACCGTAGTAGAAACTGGCCTTCTCCATGCCCAGCACGGCCTGACGCGGCGCCATGGTCGCTCTCGCGATTTCCGTTCGATCATTGGGCCCCGCGGGGCGGAGCGGCGGTTTTGGGACGCGAGGCTCGACCCGTCAATAGCAGGTTGTGTTATAGCGACCTGAACGCGCTTCGAGCGACCATCGCCAGCGGCAGAAAGGGCACGATGATCGACTGGCTCTACTCCCTCCCCGAATCGGCCCTGCTGGCGCTCTCGGCGCTGGTCCTGGTGCTGGGCATGGTGGTCCTGCCACGGGTGATCGGCCGGCTGCCCTGGATGACGCCCAGCGACTTCCACACCGACTTCGTCATCCGCGTCCAGACCACGCTTTTCACCATGACCAGCCTGGTCGTGGCCTTCACGCTGGTGCAGGCCGATCTCAACGCCCGCCAGGCCGATGCCCTGGTCCAGGCCGAAGCGTCGCAGATCAACAGTCTCGACCGCCTTCTGACGCGCTACGGCGATGCCGACGTCGCGGCCATCAGGCCGCATCTGCTCGCCTACGCGAAATCGATCGTCAAGGACGAGTGGCCCGCCATGCTGACCGACCAGGGCAGCGAGAAGACGCGCTCGTTGTACGTCCCGGTCGCGCAGATGATCCTGACGATCGATCCGGCCACGCCGCGGCAGATCCAGATTTTCGCCGAAATGCTCAAGGCCATCGACGCGATCTCCGAGATGCGCGACCGGCGGCTGAACGCCCTCTCGGTGGCGCTGCGGGGGATCTACTGGGAAGTCGTTCTCTTCTCGGTCGTCGTCGTCGTCCTGGTGAGCGCGACGATCCAGCAGACGCCGTTTCGCACCACGGTTCTGGCCGCCCAGGCCGCCGTCCTGGGCGCCTTCATCGGCTTCGTCTTTCTGATGGATCAGCCCTTCAAAGGCCAGAAGTCGATCAATGCCGACGCCATCGTCCAGGCGGTCTCCAGGATGGAGGCCCGCACCAGGTAGGCGTCAATTCTGTTGCCATCGGCCGGGTCGGCCGGCAGCCTCCAGAGCCGAATACCGATCCAAGCATCGAGGAACAGAACCATGGCCGTCGTTGAAACCGAACGTCACGGGCAGGTGCTCGTGGTCCGCATGAACCGGCCCGAGCGCCTGAACGCCCTCAGTCACGAGATGAGGACGGAACTCGCCCAGGCCTGGACCGATTTCCGGCACAGCAAGGAGTTCGAGGTCGCCATCTTCACCGGCACAGGCCGCGGCTTCTGCGCCGGCGAGGACATGAAGGAGTCGCTGCAGAAGGGTGTGGCCGGCGGCCAGCGGCCGGCGATCGAGGACCCGTTCGTGTCGGGCACGCTCGAGAAGCCGGTGATCGCCGCGATCAACGGCTTCGCCATGGGCGGCGGCTTCATGCTGGTCGAGCGCACCGATCTCCGCGTCGCGGTACGCGAGGCGGTGTTCGAGGTCTCCGAGGCCAAGCGCTGGCTGCTCGGCGGCTACAACCACGGCCATGTCGCCAACGTGCCCTATCCCATCGCCATGGAGATGGCGCTGGGCTTCCGTTTCAGTGCCCAGCGCTTTTACGAGATCGGCTTCCTCAACCGCCTGGTCGAGGCCGACCAGCTGATGCCGACGGCGCTCGCCATGGCCGATCACCTGCTGACGCTGCCGCCGGCGTCGCGCGTCAACACCGTGCACATGATGCGCCAGATGCGCCCGGCGCCGGCGCCCGAGATGCAGCGCCTGGCCGCGGCCCTGCACGACCACGGCGCCAAGAGCGACCTGATGGAGTCGCGCGCCGCCTTCGCCGAGAAGCGCAAGCCCAACTTCAAGGGCTGGAACGATCCCGAGGACCGCTACAAGCTGCCGACGCTCGAGTCGGTCAAGTGATCGGGTAGTCGTAGCGGATGAATCCGACGTGGCGCGCGACCTTGTCGTAGAGGCCGCGGGCGCGGATGTTGTTGGCCTGGGTCAGCCAGTAGTAGCGCGGGCAGCCGTGCGCCCGCGCCGCCGCCGCGACTTCCTCGATCAGTGCCCGCGCCGCGCCCTGACCGCGCACCGTCTCGTCGACGAACAGGTCGGCGAGATAGCAGACGTCGTCGAACCAGACGCTGGCATGGAACAGGTAGTGGGCGATGCCGACCACGCGGCCGTCGAGCCGCGCGGCGAGGCCGTGCAACTCCTCGGCCTTCATCAGCCGGCGCCACGCGCGGTCGTAGTCGGCGTCGGGCAGCACCCGCTCGTAGAAGGTGTTGTAGCCGACCGCGAGCGGCTGCCAGCCGGCGCGGTCGGTCTCGCGAATCGGCGTGATCTCGATCATGCCGCTTTTCTAGCGCAGGCAAGGCGTGCGGCCTAGGCTGCGACCAGCGTCTTGAAGCCGCCGTAGGCCATGCGCTTCATGTCGAAAGGCATCTCCTTCGGCATGCCGGGACCCGTCAGCCGCTTGTCGGCCATGACCTTGGCGTTGACCTTGTCGCGATGGGCGCGTGACTTGTAGACGATGTAGGAGAACACGACGGTTTCGCCCGCCTTGGTCTTGGCGAGCTTGGTAAAGGGCATGCCCATCTTCACCTTGAGGTCGTCGCCGACGCACTCGCGGTAGTCGAGCGCCCCATGCTCGCGCCAGATCTTGCCGGCCTTGCGGGCCATGCTCTTGTAGATTGCCAACTTCTTCTTGGGCACGACCAGAACGAAGCCATCGACATAGGACATGACATGCTCCTGATACTTAACTGTGTAGTTAAGGACTAGGCACTTGCCTACCGGGTGTCAATCAGGCCGCAGCACCGGCAAGACCCCGAGCCGCTTGGCGGCAAAGTCGAGGAAGGTTTCGATCTTGGGCGCACGATGGGCGCGGCCCTTGGTGACGAGGTGAACCGGCAGCGGCGGCTGTTCCCAGGCCTGCAGCAGGCGCACCAGCCGGCCGACGGCGAGATCCTCGGCCACCTGGTAGGACAGGAGCTGGACGATGCCATGGCCGTCGCGCGCCGCACGCAGCCGCGTCTCGACGTCGTCGACGCGCAACCGCCCGGTCATGTGCACCGGCGCGCCGCGCCGCGCGCCGGCGAAGACCCAGTCGATCGTGCTGCGCGCGGTGCCGAGGATGGCTTCGTGGCCGGCGAGTTCGCCGGGCGTCCGCGGCGTGCCGCGCCGTTTGAGATAGACCGGGCTCGCCACCCACAGCCGGCGCACGTGGCCCACCGGCCGCACCGTCAAAGTCGAATCGGCGAGCGCTCCGATACGCAGTGCGACGTCGATACCCTCCTCGATCAGGTCGATGTTGCGGTCGTTCAGCAGCAGCTCGACCTCAACTCCGTCGTGGGCGTCGAGGAAGCGCGACACGATCGGCGCGATGTGGCGGCGGCCGAATTGCACCGGCGCGGTGACACGGAGCAGGCCGCGGACGGGTGCGTCGCGGGCACCCGAGGTCGCGGCCTCGTAGTCCTGCATCAGGCTGCGCGCCTTGTCGTAGAGCGCGCGACCGGCCTCGGTGGGCGCGAGGCGGCGCGTCGTGCGGTCGACCAGACGGACGCCGATGCGGTCCTCGAGCGCCGCCAGGGCCCGCGTCACGGCGGGCGGCGACCGCCGCAACCGCGACGCGGCGCGCACCAGGCTGCCTTCTTCCACGATGCGTACGAAGACGCCGAGTTCGTCCAGACGATCCATCATATTATTCCATAAAATGGAATTATGACTTTTACATTCCTGCTCTACCCGGCGCAATCGAGGGGACCTATCTTCGGCCGGTCCCAGCGAGGAGACCGGACATGTTGAACGGGAGCTGTCTGTGCGGCGGCCTCGCCTACGAGGTCGATGCCGAATTGAGCCGGATCGCGCATTGCCATTGCCCGACCTGCCGCAAGACCCATGGTGCCGCCTTCTCGTCGGTCGCCGCGGTGCCGCGCGAGAAATTCCGCTGGACCAAGGGCGCCGAACTCCTGGGCGCCTTCGAATCCTCGCCCGGCAAGTTCCGCCGCTTCTGCACTAGGTGCGGCTCGCACATCATGGCCGAGCGCACGGCCCAGCCCACCGTGCTGCTGCGGCTGGGCTGCCTCGATACCACCGTCGGTGAGCTGCCCCAGGTCCATATCTGGCGATCACAGGGCGCCTCCTGGTACGACCCGAAGACATCCATCGAGGAATTGCCGGAGGGGCTCACGTGAACCCGCAGGACGACGCGACGGACTTCCTGCCCTTCCACCGCGACGAGCTGGCGGCGCAGGCGATTGCCAGACAGGGACCCAAGGGCGCGCGCCTGCGCCCCTTCATGCCCGACCAGCACCGCGAATTCTTCGCCGGGCTGTCCTACCTGTTCGCGGCCATCGCCGACGAACAAGGCTGGCCGGTCGCCTCGGTGCTTGCCGGCGCTCCCGGCTTCGTGCAATCGCCCGATCCCGTGACCTTGCGGATCGCGGCGCTGCCCGGAACGGACGATCCCGCCGCCGCGGGCCTGGCGATCGGCCGCGAGGTCGGCCTGCTCGGCCTCGATCTCACCAACCGACGGCGCAACCGCGCCAATGGGCGTCTCGAAACGGTCGATGCCGGCGGCCTCACGGTGCGCGTCGCCCAGAGCTTCGGCAATTGCGCCCAGTACATCCAGACGCGCCAACCGACGGCGATGGCGCGGACGCCGGCGCCCATCGAGGCCTTCGAGGGGCTGGACGAGGCGGCACGCGCGCTGGTCGCGGCGGCGGACACGTTCTTCGTCGCCAGCCGGTCAAGACCCGAGGTCGGCCGCGACGGCGGCCTCGACATGTCCCACCGCGGCGGCCGGCCGGGCTTTGTCGGCGTCGAGGGTGACACGCTCTCCATTCCCGATTTTCGCGGCAACCGCTTTTTCAACACCCTGGGTAACCTCCTGGGCGAGCCGCGCGCCGGCCTGCTGTTCATCGACTTCGCGTCAGGCGACCTGCTGCAGCTCCAGGGCCGGGTGGCGATCGACTGGACCCCCGGCGGCGCGGGACCCGCCGGCACGGAGCGGCTGTGGCGGGTCGAGGTCGAGCACGGCTGGCGCCGGCGCGCCGCCTTCCCCTTCTCCTGGACCTTCGGCGACTATGCGCCGACCACGCTCAGGACGGGCGCATGGTGACCGAATTCAGGCCACGCAGCCGGGACACCATGGCCTCGAGCGCGAGGACGTAGGAGTCGACACCGAAGCCCGCGATCACGCCGATCGCCGAGTCCGACGTGATCGAGCGGCGGCCGCGCTTCTCGATGTTGGTGATGTGGATCTCGATGGCCGGCGCGCCGATCGAGCGCAGGCAGTCGCGCAGCGCGTGTCCGGCATGGAGAAAACCGGCCGGATTGAACAAAATGCCGTCGACCTTGGCCCGGTCGGCCTTGTAGATTGCCGACACGGCGGCACCTTCGGTGTTGGTGTACATGATGTCGAGCGACACGCCGAGCCGACGCGCCTGCCGGCGCAGCATGGCGTCCAGTTCCTTGGCGCTCGTCGTCCCGTAGAGTTCGGGCTGGCGGCGGCCCAGATATTCCATATTCGCGCCCTGAATCAACAGTAGCTTCATCGCGTCCCCAAGTGCTCGACGCGCCGCCTCCCACAGGCCCGCAGCGGTTGTCCTGGCGAAGCCTATAACAATTCTCGCACTAACTGAAAGCTTCCAGAATGCAGGCCAGCTATCGCGGCAGCGTCGTGCTGCCCATCAGTGCCTCGTCGATCGACCGCGCGCACTGGCGACCCTCGCGAATCGCCCAGACGACCAGCGACTGGCCGCGGCGCATGTCGCCAGCGGCGAACAGCTTGGCCACCGAGGTCCTGTAGTCATTCACGTTGGCCGCGACGTTGCCGCGCGGATCGAGCGCCACGCCGGCCTGCTCGACCATGCCGGGCTTGCGCGGACCGACGAATCCCATGGCCAGCAGCACCAGATCGGCTTTCAGCCGGAAGGCGCTGCCCGCAACCTCCTGCATCGCCATGCGGCCATCGGCGCCCTTGGCCCATTCGACGCGGACGCATTCCAGCGCCTCGATCCGGCCGTCCTTGCCGATTGCCTTCTTCGTGAGCACCGCGAAATCGCGTTCGACACCCTCCTCGTGCGAGGACGAGGTCCGCATCTTGAGAGGCCAGTCCGGCCAGGTCAGTGCCTTGTTTTCATGCTCCGGCGGCTGCGGCATGACCTCTAGCTGGGTCACCGAGGCGGCGCCCTGGCGATTGGACGTGCCGACACAGTCCGAACCGGTGTCGCCGCCGCCGATCACGATGACATGCTTGCCCTTGGCCGTGAGCGTGCCCTTGGGCGCGGCGCGCGCCTCGTCGTCGCCGGCGACCCGCTTGTTCTGCTGCACCAGGAAGTCCATGGCGTAGTGGATGCCGTCGAACTCACGCCCGGGCACCTCGAGGTCGCGCGGCAGCTCGGCGCCGCCGGTCAGCGCCACGGCGTCGTAGCCTTCGAGCAGCGACTTGATCGAGAGCGTGGCGCCGACCTCGACACCGGTGCGGAATTCGACGCCCTCGGCCTCCATCTGGCGCATGCGCCGGTCGATCAGGCGCTTCTCCATCTTGAAGTCGGGAATGCCGTAGCGCAGCAGCCCGCCGATGCGATCGGCCTTCTCGAACAGCGCCACCGAATGGCCGGCGCGGGCGAGCTGCTGGGCGCAGGCCATGCCGGCCGGGCCGGAGCCCACGACGGCGACTCGCTTGCCGGTCTTCCGCGCCGGCACCAGCGGGACGACCCAGCCCTCCTGCCAGCCGCGATCGACGATGGCGCATTCGATCGACTTGATGGTGACCGGGTTGTCGTCGATGTTCAGCGTACAGGCCGCCTCGCACGGCGCCGGACAGATGCGGCCGGTGAATTCCGGGAAATTGTTGGTCGAGTGCAGCATCTCGAGCGCGTCCCGCCAGCGGTCGCGGCGCACGAGGTCGTTCCAGTCGGGGATCAGGTTGTTGACCGGACAGCCGTTGTGACAGAACGGAATGCCGCAATCCATGCAGCGCGCGCCCTGCCGGCCGATCTCGGCCGGCGGCAGCGGCAGCACGAATTCCTTCCAGCTCTTCAGGCGCTTCTCGACCTTCTCGTAGGGCCGGTCCTTGCGCTCGATTTCCAGAAACCCCGTCGGCAGACCCATCTACGCTACTCCGCCGCGACGGCTTTGGCCGTCGCCCTTTCCTGCGCCTGCAACAGGGCGCGCTTGTAGTCGCGCGGCATCACCTTGACGAAGCATTTCAGGGCCGCATTCCAGTCTTCCAGGAGATCGCGCGCGCGGGCGCTGCCGGTATGAAGGTGGTGGCGTTCGACCAGGATGCGCAGGCGCTCGGCGTCGAACCGCAGCACGTCGCCCATGCCGTTGTCCTCGACGTCAAGCGAGCGCTGGCGCGGGCGTCCCGGATCCTTGGCCGGATCGTCGGCGGCGTCGGCCGGACCGACCTTCTCGAGATCGACCATCGCCGGATTGCAAAGCGGGGTGAACCGTCCGCTCGGATCGTAGACATAGGCGATGCCGCCCGACATGCCGGCCGCGAAGTTGCGCCCGGTGTCGCCCAGCACCAGAACGACGCCGCCGGTCATATATTCGCAGCCGTGGTCGCCGGTGCCCTCGACGACGCAGACCGCACCCGAATTGCGCACCGCGAAGCGCTCGCCCGCGACGCCCTCGAAATAGGCCTCACCCGCGATGGCGCCGTAGAGGACAGTGTTACCGACGATGATGTTCTGCAGCGGATCGCGCGTCGACCCCATGGGTTGGCGCACAACAACGCGACCGCCCGAGAGGCCCTTGCCAACATAGTCGTTGGCGTCGCCCGCGAGCTCGATCGAGACGCCACGCGCCAGGAAGGCGGCGAAGCTTTGGCCAGCCGTGCCGGTGAGCTTCACCGAGATCGTATCGTCGGCCAGCCCGACATGGCCGGTGCGCCGCGCCACCTCGCCCGAGAGCATGGCACCTACGGTGCGGTTGACGTTGGAGACCGGCAATTCGATCAGCACCACCTGGCCATTCTCGAGCGCCGGCTGTGCCGCCTCGATCAGCGCGTGGTCGAGCGCCTTGTCTAGGCCGTGGTTCTGGCGCTCGCTGTTCCAGATCGCCACCCCGGGCCGGGCCGGCATCTGGTGCAGGAGCTTGGTGAGGTCGACGCCCCCCGCCTTCCAGTGATCGAGCGCGCGGTGCATGTCCAGGCGGTCGACCCGGCCGGTCATCTCGCTGAGCGTCCGGAAGCCCAGCCGCGCCATGATCTCGCGCAGCTCCTCGGCCACGAAGAAGAAGTAGTTGATCACGTGCTCGGGCTGGCCGGTGAAGCGCTTGCCCAGCACCGGGTCCTGCGTCGCCACGCCCACCGGGCAGGTGTTGAGGTGGCACTTGCGCATCATGATGCAGCCGGCGGCGATCAGCGGGGCCGTCGCAAAGCCGAACTCGTCGGCGCCGAGCAGCGCGCCGATGGCGACATCGCGGCCGGTGCGCAGCCCGCCGTCGACCTGGACGGCGATGCGGCCGCGCAGCCCGTTCAGCACCAGCGTCTGCTGCGTCTCGGCAAGGCCGATCTCCCACGGCGAGCCGGCATGGGTGAGCGAGGTGAGCGGCGAGGCGCCGGTGCCGCCCTCGAAGCCCGAGATCGTGACGTGGTCGGCGCGCGCCTTGCTCACACCAGCCGCGACCGTGCCAACGCCGACTTCGGACACCAGTTTCACCGAGACGCGGGCCTTGGGATTGACGTTCTTGAGGTCGTGGATCAGTTGCGCCAGATCCTCGATCGAATAGATGTCGTGGTGCGGCGGCGGTGAGATCAGGCCGACGCCGGGTGTCGAGCGGCGCACGCGCGCGATGTTCTCGTCGACCTTGTGGCCGGGAAGCTGGCCGCCCTCGCCGGGCTTGGCGCCCTGCGCCATCTTGATCTGCAGATCGTCGGCATTGACGAGGTATTCGGCGGTGACGCCGAAGCGACCCGACGCCACCTGCTTGATGGCCGAGCGCATGGAATCGCCGTTGGGCAGCGGCTTGAAGCGATCCGACTCCTCGCCGCCCTCGCCAGTGTTCGACTTGCCGCCGATCCGGTTCATGGCGATGGCGAGCGTGGTATGGGCCTCGCGGCTGATCGAGCCGAAGCTCATGGCGCCGGTGGCGAAGCGCTTGACGATGTCGGCCGCGGGCTCGACCTCGTCGAGCGGGATCGCCGCGTCGGCCCACTTGAAGTCCATCAGGCCGCGGATGGTGAGCAGCCGCTCGCTTTGCTCATTGATGGTGGCGGCGAAGGCCTTGTATTCGTCGGGCAGGTTGCCACGCACCGCGTGCTGCAGCCTGGCCACGCTCTCCGGCGTCCAGGCGTGGTCCTCGCCGCGCAGCCGGAAGGCGTAGTCGCCGCCCGCATCGAGCATGGTGCGGTAGATCGGGTTGTCGCCGTAGGCGTCGCAGTGGCGCCGTACCGTCTCCTCGGCGATCTCGTTCCAGCCTGCGCCCTCGATGGTGGTGGCGGTGCCGGTGAAATACTTCTCGACGAAGCCCGAATGCAGGCCGACCGCGTCGAAGATCTGCGCGCCGCAGTAGGACTGGTAGGTCGAGATGCCCATCTTCGACATGACCTTGAGCAGGCCCTTGCCGACCGCCTTGATGTAATTCTTCTGAACCTCATAGGCCTTCTGCGGCAGGCCGTTCTGCACCCGCAGCTGCTCCAGCGTCTCGAAGGCGAGGTAGGGATTGATCGCCTCGGCCCCGTAGCCCGCGAGGCAGCAGAAATGATGGACCTCGCGCGCCTCGCCGGTCTCGATCACCAGCCCGGTCTGGGTGCGAAGCCCGCGGCGGATCAGATAGTGGTGCACGGCCGCGGTCGCCAACAGTGCCGGGATCGGCACCCGCTCGGCCGATACGGCGCGGTCCGACAGGATCAGGATGTTGCGGTCGGCCAGCACGCAGTCGGTCGCCTCGACACAGATGCGGTCGAGCGCCTTCTCGAGGCCGGCGGCGCCCTCGGACGCGGGCCAGGTCGTGTCGATCGTGGCAGTACGAAACGCGCCGTCGAGCAGCTCCTCAATCGAGCGGATCTTCTCCAGCTCGGCGTTGCTGAGCACGGGTTGGCTCACTTCCAGCCGCTTGTGGGTGCCGGCGTGGCGGCCGAGCAGGTTGGGCCTGGGGCCGATCATCGACACCAGCGACATCACCAGCTCCTCGCGGATCGGATCGATCGGCGGGTTGGTGACTTGGGCGAAGTTCTGCTTGAAGTAGTTGTAGAGCAGCTTGGGCTTCTTCGAGAGCACGGCGATCGGCGTATCGGCGCCCATCGAACCGATCGGATCGTCGGGCTCCTTGGCCATCGGCTCGAGGAAGAACTGGACGTCCTCCTGCGTGTAGCCGAACGCCTGCTGGCGATCGAGCAGCGTCGTCGGGTCGTTGGACGGCGCCGGCACCGGTTGATCGGGCAGGTCCGACAGCTCCTCGAGCTTGTACTGCGTCTCCTTCAGCCACTCCTCGTAGGGCTCGGCCTCGGCCAAGGTGCGCTTCAGCTCCTCGTCCTCGACGATGCGGCCCTGCTCGAGGTCGATCAGCAGCATCTTGCCGGGCTGCAGCCGCCACTTGCGCACGATGTTCTCGTCGGGGATCGGCAGCACGCCCGACTCGGAGGCCATGACGACCTTATCGTCGTCGGTCACCAGGAAGCGCGCGGGCCGGAGCCCGTTGCGATCCAGGGTGGCGCCGATCTGGCGGCCGTCGGTGAAGGCGATGCAGGCCGGTCCGTCCCACGGCTCCATCAGGGCGGCGTGATACTCGTAGAAAGCCTTGCGCTTGCCATCCATCAGCGGATTGCCGGCCCACGCCTCGGGGATCAGCATCATCATGGCGTGGCTCAGCGAATAGCCGCCGGCGACCAGCAGCTCAAGCGCATTGTCGACGCAGGCGGTGTCGGACTGCCCGTGCGGGATGATCGGCCACATCTTGTCGAGGTCGGCGCCGATCAGGTCGGATTCCATCGTGCGGCGACGGGCATACATCCAGTTGACGTTGCCGCGCACCGTGTTGATCTCGCCATTGTGCGCGATGAAGCGGTAGGGATGCGCCAGCTTCCACGAGGGGAAGGTGTTGGTCGAGAAGCGCTGGTGCACCAGACAGAGTGCCGATTCGGTCAGCGGATTGCGCAGGTCGGCGTAGAAACTCTCGACCTGCGGCGCCAGCAGCAGGCCCTTGTAGACCACCGTGCGCGACGAGAAGGACGGCATGTAGAGCTGGGCCAGGCCCGGCAGCTTGTGCTTCTTCTCAAGCTCGGCGAGCGGATTCTGGGTCTGCTTGCGGATGGCCAGGATCTTGCGCTCGAAGGCGTCCTGGTCGGCGAGCTTGGCGCCGCGGCCGACGATCGCCATCCGGATCACCGGCATCTTCTCGATGACCGACTTGCCGAGCCCGGCGAGGTCGGTCGGCACGTCGCGCCAGCCGACCAGCTGCTGGCCCTCGACCTTGACGAAATGCTCCAGCCGCTTGACCGCGAACTTCCGCGCCGCCTCGTCCTGCGGCAAAAAGCACATGGCGACCGCGTAGTGGCCGGGCGGCGGCAGGTCGACGGCGGCCTTGCGGGCCCAGTCGCGCAGCAGGGCGTCGGGGGTCTGGATCATGCAGCCGGCGCCGTCGCCCATCAGCGGGTCGGCGCCGACGGCGCCGCGATGGTCGAGATTGACCAGAATCTGCAGGCCCTGGCGGACAATATCGTGGGACTTCCGGCCCTTGATATCGGCCACGAAGCCGACGCCGCACGAGTCGTGCTCGTTGCGCGGGTCGTACAGTCCCTGTTTCTCGGGCAATCCCATCGACTCTGTCCTGCTGGCGCGGAGGCAGCATCCCCCGGATGCGTCCGTTCGGGCATTATTAGCCCGGCTGCCGGGCCGGGTGAAAGCAATTGTTGCGGCGCAAAAGGCCCTGTAACTTGGTCGCAGCTCTCCTCAAAGGTGGGACTGAGATGTCGCTTCGGTCAATTCGTCGCCTGTCGGCTGTCGCCGTCGCCCTATCGCTGGCCACCGCCGCGGCCGCCTGCGCGGGCCCGGGCGCGAGCCAGGCCTACACCGGCCCGGGCTGGTATCTGGAGAAGCCATACATGCTCGTTCTCGGCGGTCCGAAGGTCTTCGCCGGGCCGATGTCGTACGACAAGTGCGAGGAGCAGCGGGCCAAGATCGGCGGCGACCTGTCGACCGACATGCTCTGCGTCAATCATCCCGGCAAGCCCACCAAGTACGGTCTCTACTAGCGAAACCGACGCCGAATAGCCGCCGGTAACGGAATTCGGCCAAGCGAGCGTACTGGCCGCGAGATGACCGGGAAACGGTACCTCGTCGTGCTCGGCATGACTAAAGTGCGACCAATGCAAAAATTCATTCACATCACCGACACCCATTTCGTGCCGCCGGGCAACCTGCTCTACGGCCTCAACCCGATCGACCGGCTGGCGCTCTGTGTCGCCGACGTGAACCGCAACCATGCGGACGCGGCCTTCGCGATCCTGACCGGCGACCTCGCGCACAAGGGCGAGCCCGAGGCCTATGCGGCCCTGAAGCGCGAACTCGACAAGCTCGTGATCCCCTACCATCTGCTGGTCGGCAACCACGACGATCGCGCCAATTTCCACGCGACCTTTCCGCAGGCCAAGTTCGACGAGAACGGCTTCGTCCAGTACACGCTCGACATGGGCGAGGGCGTGACGGGCGTCTGCCTCGATACCAACGAGCCCGGCAAGCCGTGGGGCACCTTTTGCGAAACGCGCGGCGCCTGGCTCAAGGCCACGCTCGACCGGCTCGGCAATAAGCCGGTCATCGTCTTCATTCACCATCCGCCCTTCAAGGTGCGACTCCGGCGCATGGACGACATCTCGTTGCTTGAACCGCAGCATTTCATCAAGGCGATCGAGGGTCGGACCAATATCCGGCACATGTTCTTCGGCCATCTGCACCGGCCGGTCGCGGGAAGCTGGCGCGGCATTCCGATTTCGACCCTGCGCGCGACCAGCCATCAGGTGGCGCTCGACTTCGTCATAGAAGGCCGCATCCCCGGCAGTCACGAGCCGCCGGCCTATGGCGTCTGCCTGCTCGAGGAGGACCAGATGATCGTGCACATGCACGACTATCTCGACCGGACGAACACCTTCCTGCTCTAGCCGCCCCTGTCCAGCCGCCCCTGTCCTAGCCGATCGCCATCAGGCTGGCGTTTCCGCCGGCCGCCGCCGTGTTGACGCTGAGCGTCACCTCGTCGAACAGGAATTCCAGCGGATAGGGCGCAACAAAGATCGGCACGATCGGTCCGTCGCGCGCCGCCAATTTGCGGCCGAGCGCCAGAAGGTCGTCGGCGCTGCCGTCGAACAGCACGGCCGACACCGTCGCGTCCTCGACATCCACGACCGCACGATTGCCGGTCGCCGTCGCCGCATCGATCTGCGACTGCAAATGCGCAGGATCCTCCGCGACGCAGAGGATGGTGCCTCTGGGTCGCAGCGCGTAGCTGTTGCGCTCGCCGACCGGTCCCGTCAGGTCGACGGCTTCCGGCGGCATCAGCGGCGGCCGCTTCGACAGCAGCCGCCGCACATAGAGCGGCCCGCCCGCTTTCGGTCCCGTGCCCGACAGCCCATGACCGCCGAACGGCTGCACACCGACCACGGCGCCGATCATGTTGCGATTGACGTACTGGTTGCCGGCGGCACTCGCCGCCGTGGCCCGCTCGATCGTCTCGTCGATGCGGCTGTGCACGCCGAAAGTGAGGCCGAAGCCCGTCGCATTGACCGCCCGCACCACTGCCGCCAAGTCCTCGCGACGATAGCGCAGCACATGCAGGACCGGCCCGAACACTTCTCCCGACAGATCGGAAACGGCGCCGATCTCGATCAAAGTCGGCGGCACGAACAGGCCATGTCGTGTCTCCGGCGGCAACGCCACCTGATGAACGGCATGGCCCGCTGCGCGCATGCGCTCGACATGGTCGACCAGGCGCTTCTGCGCGTCGGCCGAGATCACCGGGCCGAAGTCGACCGACAGGCGGTCGGGAGTGCCGATGCCCAGCTCCGCCATCGCCCCCTTCAGCATGGCGAGCACGCGATCGGCGATGTCCTCCTGCAGGCAGAGCACGCGCAGCGCCGAGCAGCGCTGGCCAGCCGAATCGAAGGCCGAGGTCAGCGCATCGCCCACCAGTTGCTCGGCCAAGGCCGAGGAGTCGGCGATCAACGCGTTCTGCCCCCCGGTCTCGGCAATCAATGTCCGCGGCCGGCCGTCGGCGCCCAGTCGCCCGGCGAGTTGGCGCTGGATCGACCGCGCCACCTCGGTCGAGCCGGTGAAGACCACGCCCGCCACCGCCGGATTGCCGACCAGCCGCCCGCCCACCTCGCCGTCGCCAGGCAGGAACTGGAGAGCGCCCGGCGGCACGCCGGCCTCGTGGAACAGGCCGACCATGAGAGCCGCGATCAGTGGCGTCTCCCCGGCGGGCTTGGCGATCACCGCGTTGCCGGCGGCCAGGGCGCCCGCGACCTGGCCGGTGAAGATCGACAGCGGGAAATTCCATGGGCTGATGCAGGCGACGACACCGAGCGGCGCCAACGCATCGGGCGCATGGCTCGCGACCTCGCCCGCGTAGTAGCGCAGGAAGTCGACCGCCTCGCGCACCTCGCCGATCGCATTGCCGAGCGTCTTGCCGGCCTCGCGCACGATCGGGCCGAGCAGCGCCGGCAGCCGCGTCTCCAGGAGATCGGCGACCCGCCGAAGGCAGGCCGCACGCGCCGCCGGCGTCTCCTGCCACGGCACCGCCAGCGTGCAGGCGGTATCGACCTGTTCCGCCGCGGCATCGAACACTGTTCCGACCAGGTCGCGCCGGTCCGCCGGATTGCGGATCTCGCGCGCCCTCCCGCCCTGCGAACCATCGGCCAAAAGCGGCACCGCGCGCAACGACTCGGCCGCGCCTTTCACCAGGATCGTGGCGAGCGAGGCGAGCACCTGCTCGTTCGCGAGATCGAGACCCCGCGAATTGGCCCGGGCCGGCGCGAACAGGTCGCGCGGCAGGGCGATCGCGGGATGCGGTGCGCCGACCGGCCGCAGGGCGCGGGCGCGCTCGACCGGATCGGCCAGCAGCGCGTCGATGGCGACCTCGGGATTGGCGATTTGGTTCACGAAGGACGTGTTGGCACCGTTCTCCAGCAGGCGGCGCACCAGGTAGGCCAGCAGAGTCTCGTGCGTGCCGACCGGCGCGTAGATGCGGCACGGCCTATTGAGCTTCTCCGGACCGACCACTTCCTCGTACAGCGTCTCGCCCATGCCGTGCAGGCACTGGAACTCGTACTGACCGGCATAGTAATTCTCGCCGGCCATGGCGTGGATGGTCGCGAGCGTCAGTGCGTTGTGAGTGGCGAATTGCGGGAACGCGGCGTAGGGCGCCGCGAGCAGTTTGCGCGCACAGGCGAGATACGAGACGTCGGTGTGGATCTTGCGCGTGAAAACCGGAAAGTCGTCGAGCCCGTCGACCTGCGCGCGCTTGATCTCGCTGTCCCAATAGGCACCCTTGACCAACCGGACCATCAGCCGGCGCCGGCTGCGGCGGCCGAGGTCGATCAGGTGATCGATCACGAACGCGGCGCGCTTCTGGTAGGCCTGCACCACGAAGCCTACGCCGTTCCAGCCCTCGAGTTCCGGCTCGAAGCAGAGCCGCTCCAGCAGATCGAGCGAGATTTCCAGACGGTCGGCTTCCTCGGCATCGATGTTGAGGCCGATGTCGTAGTGCCGCGCCAGCACGGCGAGCGCCTTGAGGCGCGGATAGAGTTCGGCCTGCACGCGCTCGATCTGGGTGCGGCCATAACGCGGGTGCAGCGCCGAGAGCTTCAGCGAAATGCCCGGACCTTCGTAGATGCCGCGGCGGCCGGCGGCACGGCCGATGGCATGGATCGCCTGCTCGTAGGCCGCCCTGTAGTGCTCGGCCTGCGCCGCCGTGACGGCCGCCTCGCCCAGCATGTCGTAGGAGTAGCGGAAGCCCTCGGCCTCCAGGCGGCGGCCGTTGGCCAGCGCCTCGTCGATGGTCTGGCCCGCCACGAACTGCTCGCCCATCAACCGCATGGCGAGATTGACGCCGGTACGGATCAAGGGCTCGCCGCCGCGCGCGATCAGGCGGCTGAGCGCCGCCGACAGGCCCTGCTCGCTGCTGGTCGCGGTCAGGCGGCCGGTCAGCAGCAGGCCCCAGGTCGCGGCGTTCACGAACAGCGACGGGCTGTGGCCGAGATGGGCGCGCCAGTCGCCGCCACCGATCTTGTCGCGGATCAGCGCGTCGCGCGTCTCGTCGTCAGGGATGCGCAGCAGCGCCTCGGCAAGGCACATCAGCGCCACGCCCTCCTGGCTGGACAGAGCATATTCGCGGATCAACCCCTCGACGCCACCCGACGGCGTCCTGGCCCGGAGCACCTCCACAAGCCGGTGCGCCAGGGCCGCCGCCCGCGCGGTCGTCGCCGGCGGCAGGCTTGCCTGCTCGATCAGCGGCGGCAGACACTCCGGCTCGGGCCGCCGGCAGGCGGCGGTGATTGCCGCCACGAGCGGGCTCTGTGGCTGAATCGAATGCGCAAAATCACGGAACGGCGTCGGGGGCATGTCGGTTTGCCTGAGATAGGGCTAACATGGCCGGCAAAACAAGAGTTTCGGGGTGGGTTGCTGGCGTGCCGTCATCAAATCCGCCAACCTGACGCTGTAGTGAAGGGAAGGTTCGCCATGGATACCCGCATCGACCCGACCGTCCGCGACGATGCCACGACGCCGCATGGTGCCTGGCCCGAAGACTCGGTCGCCCGCGTTCCCTACTGGGTCTATCAGAACCCCGACAACTACACCCGGGAGCAGCGCCGCATTTTCGAGGGCGCCACCTGGAATTTCGTCTGCCTTGAGACCGACATTCCCGAAAAAGGCGACTACCGCACCAACCAGGTGGGCGGCATGCCCGTCATCGTGGTGCGCGCCGCCGACGGCTCGATCAACTGCTTCGAAAATCGCTGCGCCCATCGCGGTGCGCTGATCGCCTTCGACGAGGGCGGCAACGTCCAGAACCACTTCAAGTGCATCTACCACGCCTGGAGCTACGACCTTGCCGGCAATCTCAAGGGCATCGCCTTCGAGCACGGCGTCGGCGGCAAGGGTGGCCTGCCCAAGGATTTCTGTCGCGACAGCTTCAATCCACGCAAGCTCAGGACCACGACTCTGGGCGGCCTGGTCTTCGCCACCCTGTCGCCGGACACGCTGCCGATCGAGGCATATCTCGGCGAAGAGGTGCTCGGCCGCGCCAGGCGCGTGCTCAGCCGGCCGCTGAAGGTGACCGGTCGCTTCGTCCAGCCGCTGCCCAACAACTGGAAGCTCTATGTCGAGAACGTCAAGGACACCTACCACGCGAGCCTGCTGCATCTCTTCTTCACCACCTTCCGCATCTCGCGCCTGACCCAGGGCGGCGGCGTGATCGTGAGCCCCGACGGCGGCCATCACGCCAGCTACACGATCGGCACGCCCGAGGGAGCCGACGCCACCGCCTATCGCGACCAGGGCATCCGTTCCGACAGCGACTACAAGCTCATCGATCCCAGCATGCTCGATGCCGTCGACGAGTTCGGCGACAGCATCCAGCTCCAGATGCTGTCGATCTTCCCGGCCACCATCCTGCAGCAGGTCAACAACTGCCTGGCCGTGCGCCAGATCGTGCCCAAGGGCCCCGACAGGATGGAGCTGCACTGGACCTACCTCGGCTTCGCCGACGACACGCCCGAGATGACGCGGCGGCGGCTGAAGCAGCAAAACCTGGTGGGACCCGCGGGTCTCGTCTCCATGGAAGACGGATGCGTCGGCGGCTTCGTGCAGCGCGGCATCGCCGAGGCGGGCGAGCACGTGTCGGTGGTCGAGATGGGCGGCCGCGAGGCCGAGAGCCAGGCGACGCGCGCCACCGAGGCGTCGGTGCGCGGCTTCTGGAAGGCCTACCGCCGTCACATGGGCTACTGAGGATGGACGTCGCCCGCCTGGTCGAACTGAACGCGGCCTACGCGCGTGTCATCGACACCGAGCAGTACGAGCAATGGCCCGAGCTGTTCGATGATCCCTGCCTCTACAAGATCACCACCGCCGAGAACGTCGCGCGCGGCTACGAGTCGGGCATCATCTATGCCGATTCGCGCGGCATGCTGCAGGATCGCGTCTCGGCGCTGCGCAAGGCCAACATCTACGAGCGCCAGCGCTACCGCCATATCGTGGGCCTGCCGGTCGTGCTGGGCCGCGCCGACGGCACGGCCGACGTCGAGACGCCGTTCCTGATCGTCCGCATCATGGGCGACGGCAAGATGGACGTCTTCGCGACCGGCTGCTACCGCGACAAGGTGAAGGAGAACGGCTCGGGCGCGCTGCGTTTCAGCGAACGCGTCGCCGTCTGTGACAGCAGCCGCTTCGACACGCTGGTCGCCATTCCGTTCTGATGCGCATCGCCATCGCGCTCGGCGATCCCAACGGCATCGGGCCGGAGATCGCCCTGAAGGCGGCGGCGGCGGCGAAGGCAACGCCCATCCTGGTCGGCGACCGCTTCGTCATCGAGGCGACGGCCAAGCACCTGAGCGTGCCGGTTCCCGAAATCGCCGACGTGCCCGCCCTGGACGGCGCCGCCTTCGCGCCCGGCACGCTCGATCCGCGCGCCGGCAAGGCGACGGTGGCCTACGCCTCGGCGGCGGTGAGACTGGCGCTGGAGGGCAAGGTCGATGCCGTCATCGGCTGTCCCCACTCGGAGACGGCCGTCAACCGCGCCGGCATCAAGTTCAGCGGCTACGGCGGCTTCGTCGCCGAGGTCACCGCAACACCGCGTGACAAGGTGTTCATGATGCTGGTCGCGAAGGGGTTGCGTATCGCCCATGTCACGCTGCACGAATCGGTCGCGGCGGCGCTCACCCGGATGACGCCGGAACTCGTGGTCGCCGCCGCCGAAGCGACGGTGGCAACCGCCGGTCGCCTCGGCATCGCCCAGCCCACCTTGGGCGTGTTCGGCATCAATCCGCATGCCGGCGAAGATGGGCTCTTCGGCGACGACGACGAGCGCGTCACCAAGCCCGCGGTCGCCGAGCTGCGCCGGCGCGGCACCGCGGCCGACGGCCCGGTCGGTGCCGATCTGCTGCTGAGCCAGCGCCGCCACGACTTCTACCTCGCCATGTTCCACGACCAGGGCCACATCCCGATCAAGCTGATCTCGCCTCTGCGCGCATCGGCGCTGATCCTGGGTGTGCCGGTGCTGTTCGCGAGTGTCGCCCACGGTTGCGCCTTCGACATCGCGGGCAAGGGCGTCGCCGATCCGACCGGCGTGATCGAGACCTTGAACCTACTTGTAGGATGAAACCTCGATCAGGCTGCCGTCAGGATCGCGGCAGTAGACCGAGACGATGGTACCCATGGCGCCGCGCTTCTCCGTCGGCCCCTCCTCGATGGCGACGCCGCAGGCGCGCAGGTGGTCGGCCACCTGCTGCGGCGCGGCCTTGGTAAGAAAGCAGAGATCGTCGCTGCCCGGCGCCACCTGCCTGCCCGTGAACCATTGCTTCTGCGTTGCGGTGATGGGTCTGAGGTTGATCTTCTGCCGGCCGAACTTCATGGACGTGACCGGACCCCTGCCCGGCCCCGCGTCCCACACTTCGCGAGTCATGCCGAGCACGCGCTGATACCACTCGGCCGCGACCTCGACGTCTCGGACGTTGATGACGATATGGTCGATTGCGTCGACGACAACAGCCATGGCTAGAGCCTCGTCACTTTGGCGTGCAGAATGGCAGAGCGGCCGTCGCGGACGGCGGCGAGGCAGCGGGTGATGGCGGCCTCGACGGCGTCGGGCTCCGAGACCAGTTCGCCGTGCGCGCCGGCGGCCTCGGCGACCATGGCGAAGTTCATGTCGGGCGACAGGGTCGCGCCGTAGTCGCCGCCCGCCTTGGCCTCGCCGTCGGGATAGACACGCAAGGTCGCCTCCTTCACCGCCGCCCAGCCGGTATTGTCGAGCACGACCGTCAGCACCGGCAGCTTGTATTGCCGCGACACCGCCAAGGTCGATTGCGGATTGGAGAAGTAGAAGGTGCCGTCACCCACGATCTGCACGATCGTGCGCTCGGGCATCGCGAGTTTCAGGCCGAGCGCCATTCCGCCGGAGAAACCAAGGCCGCCGCCCGCCAGGCCAACCAAGGTGCCGGCCTGGGTGCGCGGCATCTGGGCGGACACCACCGGCCCGTTGCGGATCGCTTCGTTGAGCACGATGTCGGAAGGCGCGAGCGCCTTGGCGAGCGTAGCACAAAGGAAATGCGGGCTGATCTGGCCCGCGACGCCGCGGTTTGCAGCCGCCTTGGCGGCCTGGTCTCGTCGCGCCCTGCCCTCTTCCTGGAGCGCCGCGACCCTTGCCGCGGCGCGGGTCTTGAAGCCCGCATCGGCGCGTGCCTTCAGGGTCACCAGCAGATCGGCCAGGATGCGATGGCTGTCGCCCTGCAGACGCAGGTTTCCCGGGAAGGTCCACATCGGGAAATTGCGCTTCTCGGGATCGACATCGACATGCGCCCACCAAGTCGCAGGATTGTCCGGCATGTCGCTCGGGATCCACGGCACGTCGACATCGACCAGCAGGCCAACATCGGCGTCGCTGAGCGCCTTGGCCGGCATGAAACCGCCGTGGCAGGGCGAATCGTGCGGCAGGTTCACGTAGAGGGGATTGAACTCGACGACCCGGATGCCGGCGAAACGCGCCAGTTCGTCGAGTACCGCAACGGTCGCATGATTGCGTCCGGCATAGGCGGAGATCAGCAGCGGCCGCTCGGCGGCCAGCAGTTTCGTGGCAATAGCGTCGATCGAACCGGCATCGAGGCCGCGCGCCGACACGGCGCCGAACCGCTCCGCGGGATACGAACGAATCTGACCTTCCGACCAGGTATCGGTCAGCGTCTCGCGCGGGAAGGTGAGATAGACCGGTCCCTTGGGATCGCTCTCCATCACCGTGTGGGCGCGGCGCAGCGCCTCCTTGGCGATCACGCCAGAGGGCAGATTGTATTCCCACTTGGTGTAGGGCCGCACCACGCTCGCCTGGTCAAACGGCTCCTGCACGAAATGCACATAGGTGTCGCGCGTGCCCATGAGCTCGCCGCGCGTCGTGAAGGGCGCCTTGCCGGCCATCAGCAGCACGGGAATGCGGGCGCGACAGAGATTGTGCAGCGCCATCGCCGAATTGGCGGTGCCGGCATCGACATGGACCATGACGCCCTGGCCGCGGCCGGTGGCGATGGCGTAGCCCGCCGCCATGTGGACGGCGGTGTTCTCATGCGGGCAGAGGATGGTCACGGGCATCTCGCGGCCCGCGCGCTTGAACGAAGCCATGGCCTCGATCAACGGTGCGTGGTCGGTGCCGAAATTGCAGAACAGATAGTCGAAACCCAACTCGTTCAGGCCCTCGAGGAAAAAATGTCCGGCGGAGTGCCGTGCCTCGTTGGTGTCCATGCGCACCTCATTTCACTTTGACGTTGGCTACCATTGCGGCCACCCGGCGAAGACCACGGCGACGCAAAGGCCGAGGATCGGTCGCAGCATGATGGCGCGAAGACTAGGCCGGAGGCCGCGCGATCGCCAGTCCGGCGTTGAAACGGGAGAGGGGAATATATGGTCGAGGACGGCTATAAGCGGCCGCGATGGACTCGCTGCCTGTCGACGAGGCTCTGCCGCGCCTGAAGGAGGCGCTGGCAGTGCGCAATGCCGCCGTGCTGGTCGCCCCGCCGGGCGCCGGCAAGACGACGCGCGTGCCGCTGGCGCTGCTCGATGCACCGTGGCTCGAAGGCCGCCGGATCGTCATGCAGGAGCCGCGCCGGCTCGCCGCGCGGGCGGCGGCGCGCCGCATGGCGGCGACCCTCGGTGAGACGGCGGGTGAGACAGTGGGCTATCGCGTGCGGCTCGACAGCAAGATCGGGCCGCGCACGCGCATCGAAGTCGTGACCGACGGGCTGTTCCTGCGGATGCTGCAGGATGATCCGTCGCTGGACGGCATCGGCTGCGTGATCTTCGACGAGTTGCACGAGCGCGGCCTGGAGACCGACCTGTCGTTCGCCCTGGTGCGCGAAGCGCAGACGGCGCTGCGCGAGGACCTCCGGGTCGTGGCCATGTCGGCGACACTCGATCCCGGGCCGGTTGCGGACAGGCTGGGCGGCGCTTCCGTGATCGAAAGCGCCGGCCGCATGTTCCCGGTAGACACGCGCCATCTCGACCACGAGGCAGCGGGACGCATCGAGGATGCCGTAGCCGCCGCGATCCGGCGGGCGCTGGCCGAAGAGAGCGGCAGCGCGCTGGTGTTCCTGCCTGGCGTCGGCGAAATCCGCCGGGTCGAGGAGCGGCTGCAGGGTCTCGGCCCCGCGATCGACATTGCGCCGCTCTACGGCGATCTATCGCCGGCCGACCAGGACCGCGCCATCGCGCCATCTCCCGCCGGCCGGCGCAAGGTGGTGCTGGCGACCTCGATTGCCGAAACCAGCCTCACCATCGAGGGTGTGCGGATTGTGATCGATTGCGGCCTGATGCGGGTGCCGCGCTTTTCACCGCGTTCGGGCATGACACGGCTGGAGACGGTGCGCGTGAGCCAAGCCTCGGCCGACCAGCGCCGCGGCCGCGCCGGCCGCCTGGAACCCGGCATATGCTACCGGCTGTGGACCGAGGAGGCCGAGCGCGGGCTGCTGCCCTTCACGCCCCCGGAAATCCTCGATGCCGATCTGGCGCCGCTCGCGCTGGAGCTGGCGGCCTGGGGCGTGGCCGATGCCGCGAGCCTGCCGTGGCTGACCCCGCCGCCGGCAGCGGCGCTCGCCGCGGCCCGGGGACTGCTGGCCGACCTCGGCGCCACCGACGAAGCCGGCACGATCACGCCGCACGGCCGCGCCATGGCCCGCCTCGGCCAGCATCCGCGATTGGCGCACCTCGTGCTCAAGGGCCGCGAGCTGGGTCAGGGCAAGGTCGCGGCCCTGCTGGTGGCGATCCTGGGCGAGCGCGATTTCCTGCGTCTGCCACCGGGGCAACGCGACGCCGACCTGCGCCACCGCGTCGATATCGCGCTCTCCGGAAAGGCGCCGCGGCAGATCCTCGAGGTCGCTCGGCGCCTGACACAGGGCCGCGATTCGGACAGTTCCATGACCGGCGCCCTGCTGGCGCTCGCCTACCCCGACCGCATCGGCCGCCGGCGCGCCGGCAAGGCGGGACGCTACCTGTTGTCGGGCGGTCGCGGGGCGGCCCTGCCGGAAGGCGATCCGATGACGAACGAAGAGTTCCTGGTCGTGGCGGATCTCGACGGCTCGACTCAGGACTCGCGCATCTTTCTCGCCGCCCCCGTCGCCGCCGCCGAGATCGAGGAGCTCTATGCCGACCGCATCGTGGCGGAAGAAATCGTGCACTGGAGTCCGCGCGAGGGCGCCGTTCTGGCCCGCCGTCGCCGTCGCCTGGGCGCACTCCTGCTGGAGGACAAGCCGCTCGCCCGGCCCGACACGGAAAAACTGAAGGCCGCCATGCTCGACGGCATCCGCCAGCTCGGGCCCGGCGCGCTACCCTGGAGCGACGACTTGGCGAAATGGCGGGAGCGCGTGACCTTCATGCGCACCCACGACGAGACCTGGCCCGACCTTTCCGACACTGCCCTTGTTGGCACGCTCGACTCTTGGCTGGGACCTTTCCTTAACGGCGTGTCGCGCCGCGATCACCTGGCGCGCGTCGATCTCGCGGCGGCGCTGAAGGCATTGGTGCCCTGGGACCGGCAGCGCGACCTCGACCGGCTGGTGCCCAGCCACATCGAAGTGCCGAGCGGCTCACGCGTGCCGGTGGACTACACCAATCCGGCCGAGCCTACCCTCTCGGTGCGCCTGCAGGAGATGTTTGGCCTCAGCGACACGCCGCGGATCGCCGGCGGCAAGGTGCCGCTTACCGTGCACCTGCTGTCGCCCGCACGACGGCCGGTGCAAGTGACGCGCGACCTCGCAAGCTTCTGGGCCACCGGCTACAAGTCGGTGAAGGCGGAGCTGAAAGGTCGCTATCCGCGCCACTACTGGCCGGACGACCCGCTGATCGCCGAGCCGACGGCGCGGGTACGGCATCCCCGGCCGCGCTGACGCCTATCTCTGCTCGATGACGCGGGCCAGCAGGCGCCGCATCACCGGCATCAGGAACAGCATGATGGGGAAGGCCAGGATCCACGAGGCGATCCATGACTCCATCCAGCGCGACAGCATGCCGTCGACAAAGCCGATGGCCCGAAGGGTGGCCACGCCCGAGACCAGGAACGTCATGATGAACGTCAGGGCCAAAGGCAGGGCGAAATGCATCGTGCGGGCGGGGAGTTTCTTCACGGCGGCCGGCACAATATGGTACGGGCAATGGACGCGTCCATTGCCGGAACGGAAACCCTCCCATGTCGCTCGCCCTACCCTTCCAGACCGCCAAGCAGCTCGCCGCGGCAGTTCGAAAGAAGAAGATCGGCTGCCTCGAACTGCTCGACCTCTACCTGAAGCGGGTCGAGGCCTATAATCCCGAGCTCAACGCCGTCATCGCCACCGACATCGAAGGCGCGCGCAAACGGGCCAAGGCCGCCGACAAGGCGGTGAAGGAAGGCAAGAAGCTGGGGCCTCTGCACGGTGTGCCGATGACCATCAAGGAATCGTTTGACGTCGCGGGCCACCCGACGACCTGGGGCGATCCGGCCTTCAAGGATACCATCGTCAAGACGGACTCTCTGGTGGCCCGGCGCATGACCGCGGCCGGCGTGACGCTTTTCGGCAAGACCAACGTGCCGCTGAACCTGGCCGACTGGCAGAGCTACAACGAGGTCTACGGCTCGACCAACAATCCATGGGATCTCGGCCGCACGCCGGGAGGCTCGTCGGGCGGCGCGGGCGCGGCGCTGGCCGCCGGCCTCACGGGCATCGAAGCCGGCAGCGACATCGGTGCCTCGATCCGCAACCCCGCGCACTACTGCGGCGTCTGGGGCCACAAGCCGACCTGGGGCGTGGTCAGTCCCAAGGGCCACGCGCTTGCCGGCAACGTCGCCTACGGCGACATCGGCGTGGTCGGTCCGCTGGCCCGCGGCGCGGCGGATCTTGAGATCGCCATGGACGTCATGGCCGGGCCCGACGCGATCGACGGTCGCGGCTGGACGCTCAGCCTGCCGCGCTCGAAAAAGAAGAAGCTGCGGGACTTCAAGGTGGCGGTGCTGCTCAGCGACCCCAACGCCGAGGTCGACGGCTCGGTGCAGGCCGAGATCCAGAAGCTCGCCGACTTCCTCGCCAAGAGGAAGGCCAAGGTGAGCACGACGGCGCGGCCGGCCATTGACACCGCCGAAATGAACGATGTCTTCATCCGGATGCTGCGCGCGGCGACGTCGACGCGGATGACGGACGCCGTGTACGAGCAGGCCCTGGCCGATGCCAAGAGTCTGCCGACCTCCGACATGAGCTATTTCGCCCAGATGCAGCGCGGCAATTCGCTACCACACCGTACCTGGCTGCAGCTCAACGAGAAGCGCCATCGGATGCGGCTGGCGTGGGACTCCTTTTTCGAGGACTACGACCTGATGCTGTGTCCGGTCGCGGTGACGGCGGCCTTCCCGCACGACCAGGCGGGCCTGCGCCATCTGCGGACCATCGTGGTCAACAACAGGAAGGTGCCGGTAGTCGACCAGATCTTCTGGGCCGGTTATGCGGGCCTCACCTATCTTCCGTCGACGGTGGCCCCGATCGGCCAGACCGCGGACGGCCTGCCGGTCGGCGTCCAGATCATCGGCCCGCAGTACGGCGACTACGGCTGCATCCAGTTCGCCAAGCTGCTGGAGAAGGAATACCGCAGCTTCGAACCGCCCCCCGCCTACAGCTGAGCCCAGGAAGGCACATGAGCAAGCACATCGATCTCAAGAAGCACATCCGCTCGATCCCGGATTTCCCCAAGCCGGGCATCCTGTTCTATGACATCTCGACCCTGCTGGCCCATGCCAAGGCCTGGCACGAGACCATCGAACGGATGGCCGACGCGCTCAGGCCCTACAAGCCCGACGTGCTGGCCGGCGTCGAATCGCGCGGCTTCCTGCTGGCGGCCCCCCTCGCGCTGGCGCTCGGCACCGGCTTCGTGATGATGCGCAAGCAGGGCAAGCTGCCCGGCATCACGGTGCGCCACACCTATGCGCTGGAATACGGCACCGACACGATCGAGATCCAGCAGGACGCGATCAAGAAGGGTGCGCGCGTCGTGCTGGTCGACGACCTGCTGGCCACCGGCGGCACCATGGCCGCCGCGGTGAAGCTTCTGCAGCAGGTCGGCGGCGAGGTGCCAGCGGCGGCCTGCGTGATCGAACTCACCTTCCTGGAGGGGCGCAAGAAGCTCGACGTGCCGGTGGAGACGCTGCTCAAGTACGACAGCTGAGCGCGACCGCTTTCCGCCCTACCGCCAAACCGGCTACGATGGCGGGGGGAGGAATAAATGATCTCAGTTCCAGAGTGCTTTTCCGAAAGCTATGCCGAGGCGCGCCCGAAATTCTGCAGCGCGGCGGCACAGGCAGGCGGTGCGTTGCGTTCCTGGTTCAATCCCAAGGCGCGCGGACCCAACGGCGAGGCGCTCTATCTCGACACCGCGCGATTCGGGTCGGCGGATGCCGCCAACATGCTGGTGCTGATCGCCGGCACCCACGGCGTCGAGGGTCATTGCGGCTCGGGGGCGGAGATCGCCTGGCTGCGGACCGGGGGGCCGGACCGGCTGCCCAAGGACACCGGTGCGCTGGTCGTCCACGCCATCAATCCCTACGGCTTCGCCTGGACCCGCCGCGTGACCGAGGACAACGTCGATCTCAACCGCAACTTCGTCGATCACGACAAGGGCTACCCGGAGAACGAAGGCTACCTCGCCCTTGCCGAGGCGATCCTTCCCCGCGAATGGAACGAGGCCAGCACGGCAAAGACCGAGGCCGTGTTCGCGGCCTACGCCCAGAAGCATGGGGCCTTCGGGCTGCAGGGCGCGATCAGCTCCGGCCAGTACAGCCATTCCGACGGCGTCTTCTTCGGCGGCAACGGACCGACCTGGAGCAATCGCACCATCCGGGCCATTGCCCGCGAGGAACTGTCGCGGGCGCGCCGAGTCGGGATCATCGACTTTCACACCGGCCTCGGTCCGTTCGGCCATGGCGAACTGATCTGCGCGGTAGCGCCCACGGCAAAGTCATTCGCCCGTTCCAAGGCCTGGTACGGCGACGAAATGACCTCGCCGGAGAGCGGTACCTCGACCTCGGCGGTGGTGGTGGGCTGCATGACGGATGCGTTCCCGCAGGAATTGCCCGACGCCGAGGTGACGTCGATCGCGGTCGAATACGGCACCTATTCCGTGCCCGAGGTGCTGGGAGCGGTGCGCGCCGACAACTGGCTGCACCAGCGCGGCGACCTCGGTTCGACCCTGGGCCGCAGCCTCAAGGCCGACATGAAGGAGCGCTTCTTTCCATCGGGCGACAAATGGCGGGAGATGGTGTGGACCCGCGCCGACCAGACCATCGGTTGGGCACTCAAGGGGCTCTGCGGACCATGAGGGGCCGCGGGTGAGCATCGTCTCCCCCAGCGAGGACTCGTCCCGGCTCCGGCTCCGCCGGGCGCTGCAGCAGGCGCCGCTGTTCGCCGAACTCGACACCAAGAGCCTGATGGTGGTCGAGCGCGAACTGGCGCTCCTCGTCCTGCCGGGCGGCACACCGCTGTTCCGCCAGGGCGAGGCCGCCGACGCCGTTTACCTGGTGGCGAGCGGCTGCCTCGGCGTATTCCGACACCAGGAAGACGAAGTCGATGAGCCGATCCTGATCGCCGAGATCACGCCGGGCAACATCGTCGGCGAGATGTCCCTGCTGTCCGAAAGCGAGCGCACCCGCAGCGTCGCGGCGTTGCGCGACAGCGAGGTCTGGCGGCTGTCCCGTGCCAATTTCGACACCCTGACGGCGCAGCATCACGAGGTGCTGCCGACGCTCATGCGATACGTCGCGGCGCGCAATGCCGCCCCGCTGGGCAAGCGCCGGCGCCAGCCGCGGACCTTCGCCATCCTGCCGGCCGGACCCGGCGTGCCGGCGGCGCGTTTCGCGGTGCTGCTGGCCGGTGCGCTGGGCCGCATCGGCAACCAGGTCCAGATGCTCGGTTCCGACTCGCTGGACGAGGAACCGGAATGGTTCGCCCGCTGCGAGATGGACTCGTCCTTCGTTCTCTATCGTGCCGACCCGACGCTCACGCCGTGGACCGAGCTCTGCCTGCGGCAGGCCGACTGCCTGGTGGTCGTGCGCGATGCCGACTCCGGCTTGCCGACCAGGGTGCCCTTCGAGATCGAGGCGGCGCGATCAGGCGCGGTGTTCCACCGCCGCCGCGAACTGGTGCTGTTGCACGAAGGGCACGATCCAGAGCCAGGTTCGACGACTGCCGCGCTGGCGGGCGGGCTCTACGGCCAGCACCATCACGTCCGCCTCGACGTGCTTGCCGACGTAGACCGGCTGGGGCGGCTCCTTACCGGCCACGCCGTCGGCCTCGTGATGGCCGGCGGCGGCGCACGGGCCTTCACCCACATCGGTGTGGTCAAGGCGTTGCGCGCCTCCGGCGTGCCGATCGACCTGATCGGCGGCACCAGCATGGGCGCCATCGTGGCCGCCGGCGTGGCGGCGCGCTGGACCGACGAGGAACTCGTGGCCCGGTTCCGGCGGTCGTTCGTCGATACCAATCCCCTCAGCGACTACACCATCCCGGCGATCTCGCTGTTCGCCGGGCGCCGTGTCGGGCGCCTGCTGCGCGCGGCTTTCGAGGAGCGGGACATCGAGGACCTGATACTGCCCTTCTTCTGCGTCACCGCGAATCTCACCACCTCCACCGCCGACGTCCATACGGTCGGCCGCCTGTGGCGCTGGCTGCGCGCCAGCGTATCGATCCCCGGCGTCCTGCCGCCTTTCAACCAGGCGGGCGAAGTTCATGTCGACGGTGGCGTCATCGACAACTTCCCGGTGCGGGCGATGCGCCGCCTGGGGCGCGGCGTGACCATCGGCGTCGACATCGACACCGGCGGCGCGCTGGCGGCGGGCGCCGGCGTGATGGAGCCCTGGTCGGCGTGGGAATTCTTCCGGCGCCTGATATGGCGACGCGACGAGACGCTGCCGATCCCCTCGATCGTGCGCATCCTGCTGCGCTCGGCGCTGGTGTCCAGCGCCGAGCGCGCGATGGAGGATCGCATTGCCGCCGACCTGCTGATCGTGCCGCCCATGAACCACATCGACCTGCTCGACTGGACGAGCTTCGATGCCGCCGTCGAGGTCGGCTATCGCACCACGATGGAGGCTCTCGACAAGGCCCGCGCTGCCCCGACCGGCGCCCGGCTCTTCGTGGCGTGAGCGGTGCGGCGCCTTGACAGGTCGCCTTGCTGCCACCCACTATTTCACCAATCGGTTAATAAAGAACAAGGTACGAAACGAATGACGCCGGACCGTCTCGGCGCGACCTTCGCGGCCCTCTCCGACCCGACACGGCGGGCCATCCTGGCGCGCTTGATGCGCGGCGAAGCCGCGGTCGGCGAGCTGGCTTCGCCCTTCGACATGACGCTGCCCGCGATCTCCAAGCATCTCAAGGTACTGGAGCGCGCCGGCCTGATCGAGCGCGGTCGCGACGCCCAGCGGCGACCGTGCCGACTCGTGGCCGAACCACTGCGCGAGATTTCCGAGTGGGTCGCCGCCTATCGGCAGTTCTGGGAGCAGCGTTTCGACCGGCTGGAGGCTTTTCTGCAAGAGGCACAGGCGGCCGGTCGGCCACGTACCGGGAAGGGAAAGGCTCATGCCCGCAAAGGCAAGTGACGCTCTACGAATGGACAGCCGCGAATTCACGCTGACACGCGTGCTGAGGGCACCACGCGACCTGGTGTTCCGTGCCTTCGTCGACCCCGAACGCATGAGGCATTGGTGGGTGCCGCGCGGTTTCACCATGCTGTCATGCAAACTCGACCTGCGCGAAGGCGGTGCCTGGCGCATGACCATCCGCGCCGAGGAGACCGGCGCGGTGCAGACCGAGGTCGGGGTCTACCGCGAAATCCGCGAGCCGGAGCGGCTGGCCTTCACCCACGCCTGGGTCCGCGCCGATGGCACGCTCACCCAACAGACTCTGGTCACGGCCACATTTGTCGAGCGCGGCAACGGGACGGAGGTGAGCTTCCGTCAGGAGGACTTCGCCACGGCCGCCGCCTGCCTGTCGCACGAGAGCGGCTGGGGCACCTCGCTCAACCAGCTCATCGGTTACCTGGCCGAACGGGGAAAATAGGGGAGTGGACGACATGGCGACACCAGCGGCGCAGCATCTTGAGACCTTGCGCGATCTCAACCGCAACTACATCCGCTCCGTCGAGGAGGCGGATGTGCGCTGGTTCGACGCGCACCTGGCGGACGACTTCCACAACACCAACCCCGACGGCTCCCTGATCGACCGTGCGGCCTTCCTGGCACAGATCGGGCGCGGCTCGGCGGTCAGGAACATCCAGGAGCACGACGTCAAGATCAGGCTGCTGGGCGACTTCGCCATCATCCACGCGCGCACGACCTACACCAAGCCCGACGGCTCGACTGGCGGCGGTCGCTACACCGACGACTGGCAGCGCCGGCCGGAAGGCTGGCGCTGCGTATCAGCCCACGTCAGCCGCTTCTGAGCGCACCAGCGCAGTGGCCCATTCCAATGGCGTCCCGACGCCGGCAGCAGGCTGGCGCGTCGTCTTCGCCTGCTTCATGTCGGCGCTGTTCGCCTGGGGTTTCGGCTTCTACGCGCATGGCATCTATCTGGTGGAACTCAAGAAAGCGCATGGCTGGTCGACCGGACTGATCTCCTCGATCGTGACGGCGCACTACGTCCTGGGTGCGCTTCTGCTGCCGCGCATCGGCGAATGGATCGGCCGCTTCGGTCCGTGCGCAGTGATGCTCACCGGCATCACGGCCACCGCTTCCGCACTGCTTCTCCTGCCGGCGATCGACGCGCCCTGGCAGCTTGCCCTGCTGTTCGTCGTGATGGCCGCCGGCTGGAACGCGACAAGCGTCGCGCCGATCGTGTCGACGATCGGCCAGTGGTTCGACCGACAGCGGGGTCTCGCCCTCAATCTCGCGCTGAGCGGCGCCACCGCCGCCGGGCTGGTGGTGGCGCCCGCCCTGCTCGCCGCCATCGCCGCTTTCGGTTTCGCCGATGCGCTGCGCATGCTGGTGATCGCCGGGCTGATCCTGGCCGGCGGCGCCGTGGCGGCGTTCGTACGGCAAGGTGCCGCGCGGCCATCGGCGGCCGACGCCGCGCGCAACCGCTGGGCGCCGCTCCGAACCTGGCACTTCTGGAGCATCGCGGGGCCGTTCGCTCTCGTGCTGGTGGCACAGGTCGGCTTCCTGACGCATCTCGTGCCGCTGATCAGCGATCGCGCCGGCGTCGATCCCGGGTTCGCGATCGCGGTCAACGCCTTCATGGCGCTGGTCGGACGGATCGTGCTGGGCTTCATCATCGACCGGCTTGAGCCGCGTGGTGCGGCCTCGCTGTCGTTCCTCGTCCAGGTCGGCGCCATCGCCGTGTTGGCCTTCGCCCAGACGCCGCTGGTGATCTACGGCGCCTGCGCCGTCTACGGCTTCTCGGTCGGCAACAACATCACCCTCTCACCGCTCATCGTACAGCGGGAGTATACCGCCGGCGCCTTTCCCGCGGTGGTGGCGCTGTCGACCGCCGTCGTGCAGGTCCTTTACGCCTTCGGCCCGGGCCTGCTGGGAGTTCTGCGCGACGCGTTCGGCAGCTACAGCGTGCCCCTTGCCGTCTGCATTGCCCTGAATCTCGCGGCCGCTGCTCTGGTCCTGTTCCGCCCTCGCGCGGCCTAGGACAGGAACTTCAGGCCGTTCACGACCTTGTCGATGGTCTTGCGGGGGCCGTGAACGCCCAGCCCGACGAAATCCATTGCGTCGATGGGCGCTGCGGCCACGACGGCACGGTTGTCGGCATCGTTGGTCGTGGTGAACATCGGCTCGATGTAGATTGCGGGCACCAGCTCGCGCGACAACGCCCGCTGGTGGGTGCGGCGCAACTCGTCAAGCGTGGCGCCGTAGACGAACAGCGGCTCGCGGATCAGGGGCGTGTAGTCCCGCCCCGATCCGTCGCGGTACGGCTCGCCGACGATATTGGGGTGGGCGCCGGCGAGACCGCCGGCCAGAAAGCCCGCGACATTGGCGGCCTGCCAGCCGGCGAGGTCGCGGCGCAGGACAAGGATGGTCTTGGTATCGTAGATCATCCTGCCCATATGAGGCATCGTGGCTCATCCGTCTTGAAGGTTTGTGCATGAGCGTGCCGGACCAGATCCGCTTCGACGAACCGCACGCCGGCCTGCAGCGCCTCGCCGCGCGATTTGGCGGCCATGCCTACGATCTGCACCGCCACGAAACCTACGGAGTCGGGCTGACGCTGCGCGGCGTGCAGGCCTTCCACTATCGCGGCGCGCGAACCGCCAGCCGGGCCGGACAGGTCATCGTTCTCCATCCCGACGAAGCGCACGACGGCCATGCCGGCGTGGCCGACGGCTTTGCCTACCGCATGCTCTACGTCGATCCGGGCGCGATCTCGACGGCCCTCGGCAATGCGCCGCCACCCTTCGTGCCCGAGGCCGTGGCCGACGACCCCGCGCTCACCACCGTGCTGCACGAAGCCTTCACCGACTTTCCCCGCAGCCTGGAGCCGCTGGCGATCGACGCCGTCGTTGGACGGCTGGCCGAAGGCCTGGCGTCACGCGCCGACTCTGCCCGCCGACCGCTGCGTGGTGCGACCGAGCGCCGTGCCGTCGCCCATCATGCCGTCGAGCGCGTCCGCGACTTCCTCGTGGCCGAGGCCCCGCGCACCATCGCTTCGGAAGAGCTGGAGCGCGTGAGCGGCCTCGACCGTTTCATGCTCGCCAGGCACTTCCGCGCCGCCTTCGGCACCTCGCCGCATCGTTTCCAGGTGGGACGCCGCCTCGCCCGGGCACGGACGATGATCGCCCAAGGGACGCCGCTGTCCGAGACCGCCGCCGCAACCGGCTTTGCCGACCAGAGCCACCTCACACGGCACTTTGCAGCGCGCTTCGGCCTGACACCGGGCCGCTGGGCGATGCTGGCTCGCCCCTCCGCCTAGGAGTCGAGCGGGTAGCGGCCCTCGGCATCGAGCGTCTCGGCCGACAGCCAACCGCGACGCAGGCCGGCGAGCGTTGTCGTCATCGTGCCGCGCAGGCCCGGCGCGCGGCACGCGGGGCCCATCAGCGCGTCCCGGGCCAATCCAAGCAACGGCAGGCGCGACTGGAAGAAGGGCGTCAGCAGATGGCTGGCCTGGCGATAGAAGCGGACGGACGGCTCGCGCCATCGCGCGAACAATGCCAGTGCTGCGGCAAGGTCGTTGCTCGTGGCCAGCGCCCGCGACAAGGCGTGGGCGTCGAGCAGCCCGAGATTGGCGCCCTGGCCGAGCTGGGGGCTGGTGCCATGCGCCGCATCGCCAATGAACAGAACCGGCCCCTCGTTCCAACGCGGCAGTGCGACGTGCCGATAGGTGGCGCGGGCGAAGTCGCCGGCCGCGCCGGCCTGTTCGATCAGCGCTGCCGCCTCCGGCCAGAGCGTCAGCGCCGCCGCCCGCCAGGCATCTATATCGATCGGTAGCCCCGGCTCCAGCGCGGCAGCCGGCAGGCTCCAGAACAGGGTGACCAGGTTCTGTCCGATTGGAAGCAGCCCCATCATGGTCGTGGTCCCATGGACGCGCTGCTGCAGCATCCCGGGGGCCGTGGCGAAGCCCCTGCAATCGGGCACGGTCGCCCAGATGCAGCCCCAGGGATAGAGCGGCGCCCGTGCCCCGGGCATGAGCCGATTGCGCAGCCGCGAATGCGCCCCGTCGGCCACCACGACGAGATCGAACGGACCGTGCCGGCGACCTGCCTTGTCGACCATCGTCGCGCGCGCACCGTCGCGCACGATGTCAACGATCTCTGCCTCGGCAATCAACCCGGCGCTCGATCGCCGCAACCTGTCGTGCAGCAACCCGAACAGGGCGCCGCGATGGATTCCGAGTCCATACGCCGCCCGATGCAGGTCGGCGTAGGCGAGGTCGAGGACCACGTGCTTGAGATGATTCAGGCCCAGCAGACCATCGATCCGGGCACCCAGCCGCTCCGCCTGCTCGCCAAGGCCGAGGGCGCGCAGCACCGCCAGACCGGTCGGCTGCAACAACAGCCCGGCCCCCAAAGGCTGAGGCTCGGCGAAGCGTTCGAAGACGGTGACACGGTGTCCGGCGTCGGCAAGAAACGTCGCAGCGGTCTGGCCGGCGACGCCGCAACCGACGACGCCGACCTCCAGACTCCCGGCCGCGGTCAAAGTCCGCCGTTGACCACCAGGCATTGGCCGCTGACGTAGTCGCTGTCCGGACTGCAGAAGAGATAGACCGAACCCGCGGCCTCCTCCGGCAGTCCACCGCGGCCAAGCGGGATCATCTGGTTCATGGCCGCGATCCGGCCGCCCTGCACGCCGACCTTGACCTTGCGGCCCTGGACCTCGATCTCGCCGGCCTCGCCCTGGGAAAGCGGCTGGGTGAGGCGCGTCTGGATGTAGCCGAAGGCCACGGCATTCACCGTGACGTCGTAGCGACCGAACTCCTTGGCCAGCGTCTTGGTGAGGCCGACGATGCCGGCCTTGCCGGCGGAGTAGTTCGACTGGCCGGCGTTGCCGTTGACACCGGAGGTCGAGGAGATGTTCACGACTTTGCGCACGATCCGCTTGCCCGCCGCGCGCTCCTTTTCCACCGCCTCGCGGAAGTGGATCTGGAAGGCGCGCAGGATGCGGAACGGCGCCGTCAGATGGACGTCGAGGATGGCGTACCACTGCTCGTCGGTCATCTTCTGGATGACGCTGTCCCACGTGTAGCCGGCGTTGTTGACCACGACATGGCAGTCGCCGAAGGCGTCGACCGCGGTCTTGACGATGCGGTCGCCGAAGTCGGGCTTCGACACGTCGCCGACGCAGGCCACCGCCTTGCCGCCCATCTTCTCGATCTCGGCGATGACTTCCTTGGCCGGTGCCTCGTCGATGTCGTTGATCACCACCTTGGCGTCGTCGCGCACCAGGCGCAGCGCGATCTCGCGACCGATGCCGCGCCCCGAGCCGGTGACGATCGCCACCTTGCCATCCATCTGACCCATCTGATTGCTCTCCCTGAAGACTAGGCGGCGGCCACGGTGGCGTGGCCCTGCAGCGTATCCTGACCGTTCTGGTTGGTGCACCTGATCTCGAGGTCAATCAGCTTCTCGCCGTTCTCCTCGCGTTTGCCCGTGACCTTGCCGGAAAGCGTGATGACATCGCCGACCCAGGTGATCGAGGTGAAGCGCGTGCCGAGCTTGCGGATCCTGTCACGCGGCGCGTAGCTGGTGACGAGCCGGCCGAGGAAGCCCATCGACAGCATGCCGTGGGCGAACACGTCCTTGAAACCGAACTTCTTGGCGAAGTCGAGGTCGACGTGGATCGGGTTATGGTCACCCGAGCCGCCGCAATAGAGCGCGAGCTGGTGGCGGCTGATCGGTGGCAGCACGATCGGCTTGATCGCGTCGCCCACCTTGACCTGGTCGAACCTGGGAACGTTTGCCATGTTGCCCTCCCTCACTTCTTCGCCGCGTCGGGATTGCGCACCACCGTGATGCCGGTGCCCTTGGCCACAAGCTTTCCGGTCTGGTCCTTCATCGATGTCTCCGAGACCACGAACCAGAGCGCACCACCCTTCTTGTCGTAGATGTCGACCACTTTCTGCTGGCAGGTGATCCTATCGCCGACGTGGACCGGCGCGTAGTAATCATAGTGCTGCTCGCCATGCAGGATCAGGCCGATGTCGACGTCGAGCAGGCGCAGCAGGCCGCCCTTCTCCGGATCGTCGTTGGTGATGGCCTGCAAGAAAGTGGGCGGCACCGGCAGTGCCCTGTAGCCGGCGGCCTTGGCTGCGGCCTCGTCGACGTAGATGGGATCTTCCTCGCCGATGGCCTTGCAGAAAAGCTTCACTCGGCCGGCTTCGACCGCCGTCGTAAAGGCCTTGAATTCATGGCCGACATGTTTCTTGTCGAGCTGCATGGCATTTCCTCCTGGTCGTTCAAAGAAAAGCCCTCTCCCCGACCACGCGGGCCAGAGAGAGGGCTCACGTCTTCGCTGGTTACTCGTAGCGGCCGACGATGGCCACGCTGGAGATGTTCTCTCGCGGTGCGCCGCCCAGGTTGTGGGTCATGCCGATGCGCGGGTTCTTGAGCTGGCGGGGACCGGCCTTGCCCTGGAGCTGCAGGTACATCTCGTAGAGCATGCGCAGGCCCGAGGCGCCGATCGGATGGCCGAAGCACTTGAGGCCACCGTCGATCTGGCAGGGGATCTTGCCGTCGGCGTCATAGAAGCCGTCGAGCACGTCCTTCCAGCCCTTGCCGGTCTCGGAAATGTGCAGGTCTTCCATGGTCACGAGCTCGGTGACCGAGAAGCAGTCGTGGACCTCGAACATCGACACTTCGTCGCGCGGGTTCTTGATGCCGGCCTCTTCATAGGCCTTCTTGGAGGCGATGCGCGTGGTGTGGAAGTAGCTGCCGTCCCACGAGTTGTGGCCCGACTCGGAGCCGTTCGAGACCGAGAGCTGCAGCGCCTTGACCGAGACGATGTCCTTCTTGCCGAGCGCCTTGGCGATCTCGGGCGTGGTCACGATCGCCGCGGCCGCACCATCCGACACGCCGCAGCAGTCGAACAAGCCGAGCGGCGAGGCGATCATCGGCGCGTTCAGGATGGTGTCCATCTCGACGGCCTTCTGCAGATGGGCCTTCGGGTTCTTGGCGCCGTTCTGGTGGCTCTTCCACGAGACGTGGCCGATCGCCTTCTTGAGGTCCTCGCCGCTCACGCCGTGCGCCGTCATGTAGGCGGTGGCGAGCTGGGCGAAGTTGCCCGGCGCCGTGCCGTTGGCGTTCCACAGGGCCTGCAGCGGACCGCCGCGGCCGCCGGGAAGGCCGCCGTAGCCGGTGTCCTTCAGCTTCTCGACTCCGAGTGCCAGGGCGAAGTCGGCGGCGCCGGAGGCCACGGCATAGCAGGCGCCGCGAAAGGCCTCGGTGCCCGAGGCGCACATGTTCTCGACGTGCGTCACCGGGATGTTGGGCAGGCGCAGCGTGGTGCTGAGCGGGATACCCGACTTGCCGACGTGGACTTCGTCGATCGCCGTGGAGAACCAGGCGGCCTGGAGCTGGTTCTGGTCGATACCGGCGTCCTTCAGGCACTCCTTGTAGGCCTCGAGCATCAGCTCCTCGGCGCCGCTGTCCCAGCGTTCGCCGAACTTCGAGCAGCCCATTCCGAGAATTGCGACCTTGTCCTTGATGCCCCGAGCCATGGTAGGCCTCCTGTAGTGGGGGTGGAATACTAGACCTTTGACCGGTGGAAGGCGACTTAGACCGGCGCCGCCTTCCAGAAGTAACGCTTGAAGCCGCCGCGCATCGTGTCGTTGTCACGGATGCGGAAGGTCATGCGCATCTTGGCGCCGACCTTGACCTGTTCCTTGTCGCTGTCGGTGAAGTCGGCCATGAAGCGCCCGCCCTCGGGGAAGGTGATCATGCCGTAATAACCCGGCGGATCCGGCGAATAGACCAGCGAATCGGCGGTGAAGGACATCACCGCGCACTCGAGGCCGGCCATCGCGTAGGGATCCTGACTGTCGATGGCATGGCAGTTGGGATTGACGCAGACCTGGCTGCGCGGGAACTGCACCGTGCCGCAGACCTTGCACTTGCCGCCCACCAGGCCGTAGATCATGTCGCGCTTGCGCCACAGGACGGAGAGCGCCGTCTTCTTGTCGAACTCGGCGCGCATGCCCTTCTCGATCGGCAGCATGTCGTTGAAGGCGAGGAACTTCATGTAGTTCTTCTCTTCCTTGCGCCGCGCCATCCAGCCCGACAGGCCCTTGCGCCTAGGCAGCTTGTCCTTCTCGGCCGTGACTTCGAAGACCAGCGTGTCGACGCCCTGGCCGAACGCCACGACCATGATCTTGTCGCCGGCCTTGGCGCTCTCCAACGCATCGACCAGCATGACCAGCGCGTGGGCGGCGCCAGTGTCGCCGAGTGAAGCGCCCAGCAGGTCGCGGACCGCGCCCTCGCCGATGCCGCAGATCTTGGCCATCTGCTTCGGAACGGCCGGCATCAGACTCGGCATGATGAAATGGGTGATATCGGAGCCCTTGAGCTTGCACGCCGCGAGCGCCGCCTTGATCGCCGGCGGCACGATCTTCGAGTAGCCCTCATCACGGATCCAGCGTTCTTCCCAGCCGTAGTCGAACTCCGCCTCATCGCCGCGGAAATGGTCGACGAAATCCATCGACACCGAATGATGGCCAACGAGCTTGGCGATCACGTTCTCGGTGCCGCAGAGCAGCGCCGCGGCGCCGTCGCCATAGTTGAGTTCGTTGGCCGAGGCGACGCGGGCCATGCGCTTGTCGGCCGCCGCCACCAGAGACGGCGCGCCGTCCTTGGAAGCATTGAGGCCGGCGATCAGGGCTGAAGTGCCGGCCTTCAGAGAGCCGCCGATGTCGGTGGCCGAGAGGTTCTGCTCGACGTTGAGCGCGGTGCCGATGACACCGGCATTCTGGCGGTCCTTGAAGGGATGCGTCGTCGAGGCGAAGTAGATGTTGCGGACGTCCTCGGCCTTGTGGCTGGTCAGGCAATCGCGCGACGCCTCGACCGCCATGGTGATCGAATCCTCGTCCCAGTTGGCCATCGAGCGCTCGCCCTTGGCGAGGCCGCGCAGACCTGGGGCGAACCACTTGTTGGCGTCGTACGCCGCCTGACGGTTGAGGCGCAGGCGCGGCACATAGGCGCCGAAGGCGACGATTCCGACCATTCTTGTCTTTCCTCCGATTACCCGGCGGGAGCCCGCCGGCTCATGAACGCTTGTTCATTCGCTCTTAGCGCGCCGGCCCGCGCGGTGCGAGCCGGTTTTCGTCATGGCAGCCAGCGACGCGGAACTATCTTCCGGTCTGCGGAACCGCGCCCGGCTGAGGCGGCATCTCGCGAACCAGATTGCGGTAGCCGGCATCAGGCGGAATGTGCAGGTAGCGCTTGCCGTCCTTGGTCTCGACCCAGGGCTGGACCGTGATGACCTTGCGCTTGGCCGCCTGGGCGAGCGCGCCGGCGACGGTGCCGCCCTCGGCCAGCAACTCGAGGTTCTTCTGCGTGGCATGGACCAGCGTGCGCCGTCCCGCCATGGCCTCGTCGATCGCCTCCTGAGCACCGACCCAGACGGAATCGGTCGATTCGGATCCGTCGTGCAGCGCCACTTGATCCTCGGGCGCTTCAGCCAGGAAAAACCATGTATCGAAGCGCTTGGGCACAAAGGTCGGCGTGATCCAATGCGCGAAGGGCGTCATGAGTTCGGTCGCGAGTTCAAGATCCTCGGCCTCGACCAGATCGAGGATGCTCGCCTCGTCCTTGGCGAGCTTGGCCCGCCAGCGATCCTCGATCGGCTTGAGCTCGGCGGCGGCGATCAACGTCCGCTGGCCACGCTTGCGCGCCAGCAGGACGCCGCATTCCTCGAAGGCCTCGCGCACACCGGCGATACGGAACTTGAGTTCATCGTCGCCGATATTGTCGGGGCCGCCCGAGCGGGCGCGCAGGCGCTTGTCGCCGTCGGCATCCTCGAGCTTGCCACCGGGAAACACCAGGGCACCGGAGAAGGAATCGATCTGGTGATGGCGCACCACCATGAAGACCTCGAGCGGCGAGGCGGCATCGCCGCGCCTGGAGGGCCTGAGCAGCAGGACGGTGGTGGCGGCACGCGGTGGTGCCGTTTCCTTCTTGGGCGTGTCGTTCATTTGTATCCGTTGTCTCCGTGAGGCGTTGAGTTTCCCATACAACCGGCGACAGAGTCATCGACCGAGTGTATTCTTGGAGCGCGCGTTTCGCCCTGAAGGAGGACGGCATGTCCATGACGGCAGACAACACTGGCCCCCACAGCCTGGCCGACGGCCTCAAGGCGCTGCGGGCCAAATGGGGATGGATCGTCGCCCTCGGCATCGTTTTCCTGATCGCGGGTATCGTGGCGCTGGGCAGTGTCGTGGCTGCCACCGCCTCGGCAGTGATGATCGTCGGCATCATGATGCTGCTGGGCGGCTTGATGGAAATCATCGCCGCGTTCAGCGTCAAGAGCTGGGGCAAGTTCCTGTTCTGGCTGCTGCTGGGAGCGCTCTACGTCGCTGCCGGCGTCATCGCCATCATGAACCCGTTCGCCGCCGCCACCATCCTCACCCTGATGCTGGGTGTCGCCCTCATGGTCGGCGGAATCCTGCGCGTCTTCCTCGCCTTCCAGATGAAGAGCGCCGGCGCGCCGTGGGGCTGGGTCGCCCTCTCGGGCGTCATCACCCTGGTGCTGGGCGGCATGATCATCGCCCAGTGGCCGGCGTCCAGCTTCTTCGTGCTCGGCATCTTCCTCGGAATCGACCTGATCTTCATCGGTTCCGGCTGGATCACGATGGGCCTGGCACTCAAGAAGCGGGCGTAGCTACTTCCGGGTCGGATCTTCGGCGACCTGCACCAGCAGCTTGCCGAAGTTCCTTCCCTTCAGCAGACCCATGAAGGCCTCGGGCGCGTTCTCGATGCCCTTCACGATGTCCTCGCGATACTTGATCTTGCCGGCCTTCACGGCAGCAGGCACTTCCTTCCAGAAATCTTCCATCTGGCCGAAGTGATCGGACACGATGAAGCCGGTCACGGTGGCGCGCTTGACCAGGAGCAGGCGCCAGTCGGGACCGGGGGTCATCTGCATCTCGTTGTACTGCGAGATCAGGCCGCATAACGGCACGCGCGCGAAGTCGTTGAGCTGCGGAACCACGGCGGCCTGCACGGCGCCGCCGACGTTCTCGAAATAGACGTCGATGCCCTTGGGCACGGCGGTACGGATCTCCTTGAAGAGATTGGCGCCGGCGGCGCGGTAGTCGACGCAGGCGTCGAAGCCCAGCTCCTTCACCACGTAGTCGCACTTGTCCTTGCCCCCGGCGATGCCGACCGCGCGGCATCCATGCAGCCTGGCGAGCTGGCCGACCACCGAGCCGACTGCGCCCGACGCGGCCGAGACGACCACGGTCTCGCCCGCCTTGGGTTTGCCGATCTGCATCAGCCCCCACCAGGCGGTCATGCCCGGCATGCCGAGCACTGAGAGCGCCAACGACAGGGGCGCGGCGCCCGGGTCGAGCTTCATGCTCATGGTGCCGTCGGAAACGGCATAGCTCTGCCAACCGGCATACTCGACGACGAAGTCGCCTTCCTTGAACCTGGAGTTCTTCGACTTCACGACCTGGCCAACGGTGCCGCCGACCATGGCGTCGCCGAGATTGACGTTGGCAGCATAGCCCTTGGTCTCGGCCATGCGTCCGCGCATGTAGGGGTCGAGCGACATCCAGATGGTGCGCGAGAGGTACTCGCCGTCCTTCGGTTCGGGAATCGGATGCTCGACGACCTCGAAGTTGGCATGCGTCGGTTCGCCCTCGGGGCGCGACTTCAGCAATACGCGGCGATTGGTGTTGGCCATGAGATCCTCCTGTTTACCCGACGCTAGCACGCGCACGGCGATGTGCTAAGACGCAGTCGCAATGGCCACTTTGGTTTGTCTTCCCGGCGCCTGGATGGGCGCATGGACATGGAAATTCGTCGTCGAGCGTCTCGTCACTGCCGGACACGACGTCCGCGCGCTCCCTTTCCGCGGGGTCGGCGAACGCGCTGCCGAACTGTCGCCCGACATCGACAACGACGTGCTGCTGGCCGACACGATCGGCTATCTCGAGAAGGAAGAGCTGCGCGATGTCGTGCTGGTCGGCCACAGTTTCGGCAGCCTGATCGCCACCCTCGTGACGGATCGCGTGCCTGGACGCATCGCTCATCTGGTGATCATCGACGGCGGCATCGCAACAGACGGGCAATCGATCTTCGGCCGCATTCCGGCGGAGATCGTGGCCAAGCGGAAGAAGCTGGTGAAGATCGTGAACGGCACCGAAGTGCTGCCCTTCGCACCGGTCGGCAGCCTGATCATCGACGATCCCGAGCTCGCCGACTGGACACACCGCCAACTCACGCCGCATCCCGTCGCCTGCTACACCAAGCCGATCCGTCTGTTCCATCCCGCCGGCAACGGCCGGCCGAT
>JAUXWB010000403.1 GCA_030684475.1 Reyranella sp.
AGCCATCCAGCCGGTCTGCGGCTGCACGCTGACAACCGGCGGAAGCGCCGGGTTGTTGGGGCTGGCGTTGAAGTTCAGCAGCCAGTTCAGGCCGCCTTCCGCGCCGATGTAGAAGCCCGGGCTCGGAGTCTGCGCCTGAGCAATGGCCGGCAGCGCGATAAACGCGGCAGCCATCAAAGCCTTCTTCATGAGATCTTCCCCTCGATATTGAATTCTTACGAGCGTTCGAGTGTTGGTGGGGCTGGGTCAGCACCAACTCCGTGTCGAATATACACACCACAACTAGTGCGGTGCAAGGTGCGCGGCCTTTTCATGGACGACTCGCGGCCAACCTGTGGCAGCTAGGCAACAGTGTCCGATTCTGCATACTTCGATAGCCCTTTCCGCCGGCAGCCGGCAGCGGCACCCACTACTAGGTATTGTGCAGCGCGCTGTGCCGCCGAACGCGAAACTTACCCACAGCAAGACCGTCCTATCTTGTGGGGATTGACGTCCTGCCGTCGTCGGCGATGCCGGATGAGCAAGGCACACAACCACAATCCATGGGTTTCGGTCCGACAGCCACGCCCAATGGCGAGATTCCGGATGAAGGTCGCCCGCTAAGTTAACTTCGCGGAATTATCCATGATGTACATGTGATTATCGTCCAACGCCTCCTCAGGATTTTGAATCGCCGCCGACCCCGAACTTGCGGTAAATCGCCGTTCACTCACTGAAGCCAATGCGGGAGGCAAAGCGCCATGGGTCAATATAGCAAGGTCGACATCGACGGCCGCCTGATGATCGTCACCATCAACCGCCCGGAGGTCTACAACGCCTGCCATCCCATGGCGAACCAGGAGCTGGTCGACGCCTTCGATGAGTTCCAAGCGAACCCCGACCTCTGGGTCGCCATCATCACCGGCGCCGGCGACAAGGCCTTCTGCGCCGGCAACGACCTGAAATACCACGCCGAGTTGCAGGCCAGGACCGGCAAACGGCCGATCCATCCGGCCAAGGGCTTCGGTGGGCTGGCCAACCGCTTCGACCTCGACAAGCCGGTGATCGCCGCGGTGAACGGCCTCGCCATGGGCGGCGGCTTCGAGATCGCACTCGCCTGCGACATCATCGTCGCCTCCGACCAGGCGAAGTTCGCGCTACCCGAGCCGCGTGTCGGCCTCGCCGCCGGCGCCGGCGGCATGCAGCGCCTTAGCCGCATGATCCCGCTCAAGAAGGCCATGGGCATGATGCTGACGGGCCGTCACGTGCCCGCCCAGGAAGGCTTCGACCTGGGCTTCGTCACCGAGGTGGTGCCGCACGCCGAGCTGATGACCGCGGCCAAGCGCTGGGCGACCGAGATCCTCGCCTGCTCGCCGATGTCGGTGCGCGCCACCAAGCAGGTGGTGATGCGCTCGCTCGACGTGCCGGCGCTCGAGATGGCGATGCGCAACCAGCACTACCCCGCCTTCGTCGCCATGGCGAAGAGCGAGGACACGATCGAGGGTCCCAAGGCCTTCGCCGAGAAGCGCAGGCCCAACTGGAAGGGCCGCTGAGAGTCACTGGGACATCCTATTTCGGCGGGCCGGGCGTCCTGTCCGGCCCTCAAGGCCTTGCCCGGGCTCGCGAATTCTCGCTGCTGCGGGCCGCGGCGTAGGACGCCAAGTGACTCGTTTCACGTCGCCCGCCGTACACAAACGGTACTGACCGGAGCGGGGTCTGGCGGCGCGATAGACGATAGGATTCCTGTCAAGCCTACGTCTTCCCCATTGACTCTCTATTGGTCCGACCAATAAACATGCAGACCAATAACGGCCGGCGCCAAGACGGGAGAGGAGACGTTCATGTCCACCGAGCTGGCCGATGCACTGGTGTCGCCGGCCGTCCATGCCGACGAACCGCGCATCCATGGGCTCTTCTCGGAGTTGCGCCGGACGTCGCCGATCCATTGGACCCAGCCCACCGACTATCGCCCGTTCTGGGCGCTGACGCGCCACGCCGACATCATGGAGGTGTCGCGCAAGAACGACGTCTTCATCAACAGCCGCAGGCTCAATCTGATGACCCGCGCCCAGGAAGCGGCAGCCAAGCGCGCGGCCGGCAAGTCCGGCGGCAAGTACGACCGCATGTATCGGACGGTCGCCCACATGGACTATCCCGACCACCGCGAATACCGCCGCGTGACGGCCGAGTGGTTCATGGGACCTGGGGTGCGGAAGTTCGAGACGGCGGTGGCGGCGCTGGCCGAGGAATCGCTCGACCACATCGCGACGTTCGGCGGCGAGCCGTTCGACTACGCGACTGAGGTGGCGAACCTCTTCCCGCTCCGGGTGATCATGTCGATCCTGGGCGTGCCGCGCGAGGATCAGCCACTGATGCTGCGGCTGACCCAGGAGTTCTTCGGCGCCGACGACGCCGACCTCAGCGGCGATGGGGGCCGCGACGGCTCTGCCGCCGGACAGCATTTCGACCTGCTCGGCCAATTCTTCGACTATTTCACCGCCATGGCCGAG
>JAUXWB010000100.1 GCA_030684475.1 Reyranella sp.
CTCTCTTATTGGGAGTAGCCTCGCGTGACCACACCACGCCGGCGGCAAGGAGACTACTTCTATGATCGAGATACCCGACATCTACATGGATTTGCTGTTGGAGAAGAAAGCCTTCGCCCACCTGGCGACGGTGATGCCCGACGGCTCGCCGCAGAACACGCCGGTGTGGTTCGACTTCGTGGGTGGCAAGATCCGTGTGAACTCGGCCCTCGGGCGGACCAAGACACGCAACATGAAGCAGGGCGCGAAAGTGGCGCTCTCGATCATGGATCCGGACAATCCCGACCGATACGTCCAGCTGCGCGGCACCGTGACAGGCGTGCGGCAGGACGATGTCGCCGCGAAGCATATCGACCAACTGGCGCATAAATACCTGGGGCTAGACAAGAACCCCTATGCGAAGGCGGGCGATGTGCGCGTGATGTTCGAAATCTCGGTGTTCTCGGTGCAGGGGATGAGCTGATCGGCGCGTGCGCGTCTGCCTCGCCTAGGAGGCAGGTCCATCGCACCTTTCGAGTGTGGGCGCCGGCTTGCCGCTGGCCACGATCACCCCGTCCTTGACCATCGCGCGACCGTCCTGCCGGACCGCCTGCATCAGACGATGCCGGCTGTCTGGGACGATTTCGATGACATGTGTCCAGGTTGCGCCTCTGGCTGCGGCCCAGCGTTCGTCGTCGTAGACTATCATCAGCTGCACCGTGCCGGGATGGAGTGGAGTCGACACGTCCATGATGGCGACCGTGCGGACAGCCTGCGGATCGCCGGGATCGAAACGCAGGCGCGCCTTGCCGGCCTCGTCGGCAAAGTAGGTGTGCCGGCGATTGCCGTCGGCCGGCGGCAGGGCGCAGTTGGGCGCCCACGTCCCGGCAAGGCCGACGCGCTTCAGCGCATCGAAAGCGCCATCCGCCCAGGCCGGCCGCACGGCCAGCAGTAAAAGCGACAGGGCGAGGTACCTCATCGCCGATGGGCACGATCGATTGGATCGTCGTCTCGTCACGACAGGCACAGCATCGCCTTTACCCGCTCGACATTTGCGGGGTGCGCCGCGCCGAGCAGGGCATTGGCGATCCTGAGGGCAGAGCGACTGGCACCCTTTGCCGCGTGCGCCAGCAGAGCCACCACGAGCGTGACCGGTGAGATGCCGAGCGACCTGGCATACGCCGTCAGTTCGGGAAGGGCCGCGGCATTCTCGATCAGCCGCGCCGTTCTCCGGTCGAGCCGCGACAGGTCGCCGACGAGAAGATCGTTCGGCGCCCGATCCCAGTCGATGGTCCTGCCAATCGCGGAGAGATCGAGGAGCGGCACCGGATCGACGCTCGACCGCCGGGGCGGCGCCGCCATCTCTGCCGCACTCATGCGCACTTCCTCGCTCGCCCGCCGGCGGGAGCTTTCCTCCGCGTCCCGGCGCGCCTCGAGAAGCGCCCTGGTGCGCGCTTCTCTTTCCGCCGCGCTGATCGTGCGCATGATCACTGCGTCCGAGCGTGGCATCGACGGCTGACCGGCTGTGGCCGGCGCCGACCGGCTTACACCGACTGACTTCGTTCGGTGTAGAGGGGCTTCCCGCCGGACGGCCGCCGCTGGGGCCGCGACCGCCGCGACCGGAAACGAGAACGTCCGCGGCGTGGGTAGCGCGACCTTGCGCACGGCGGGTATCTCGTTCCGGACGGCTCCGTCCTCGTCGACGAGCACGAGGCTCGTCAGGTGCGTGACCAACCCTTCGGCAACGGCCAGCGCCGTCGCCGGCCCGGACTCGAGGCAGGGCAGCGTTAGCGCGGCGGCGAAGGCCGCGACAGCCCGGCCCTCGACCGGCTCATCCACGATGGGTGCGGCAGCCGGACGCCATTCGGCCGTGAGCATGGCGCCGCCGCGATGCGCCCAGATCCGCTGCGGGAACCCTGCCGTCAACACCGGCACCTCGTGCGGCCGGCGAACTGTTGCCAGCGCCGCGACCATGGCGTCGCGCAGGCCGGCGCCCGCCGCCACGAAAATATCGCCGCCGGTCAGCGCGGCGAGATAGCCGACACGCGCCTCGAGGCTGTCCTCGCCGACCAGCACGACGGTGATCCGCCGGCCGGCGCCGGCCAGCGCCTGCACCGGCAAGGCATGCGACTTGCCGTCGGTGATGAGCAGGATGTCGCGCATCGTCGATTGCTGCACGAGTCCGGCCAGGGCCTGGCTGATCTCGGTGCCGCCGTTCGGCGGCGTCAGCCGGTCGGCGAGCGCGATCAGGCGCGCCTGCGATGTCTGGTGGACGGCGTCCGATGCCCGGGCGGCGCGCGGGATCTCGCGGGTCGAGCCGACATGGGAGAGCGTCTCGTCGAACTCCCAGAGATCGACGGCGTCGCGCTCGCCAAGATGACCGGCCATGGCGGCGAGGCCCTCGATGACGGCATCGTGCTTGGTGGTTCTGCCCGACGCGGAACAGCGCTCGTTCATCGAGCCCGAGCGGTCGACCAGGATGGCGACGTCGATCGCGCGGTCGCGCGCCGGCGGCCATTCGACAAGCAGCGTCACCTCGCGGCCGTCCGCGGCGCGGCCAGTCAGTACGCGCGGCGACCAGACGGCGATCCTGAGGTCGATCGGCGCATTCAGCGGCACGAAGGCCCGTCCCTTTTCCAGGTGTCCGCCGACCAGCTCGACCTCGCCGTCGGCGCAGCGCACGGCCAGCTCGGCCGCCTGCATGGGGCCGCCATGGACCAAGGCATCGAACTCCGGCAGGGCCGACCGGCCATAGATGTCGCCCACGGTGAGCGGAATGCGCAGCGTGCCGCCTTCTCCCACGAGGCTGACCGTCATTGCCCACTGAGCGATGACCTCGATATCGGCGCCGGGCGGAACGTGCGCGACCGAGAGCATATGGACGCCGCGTAGCAGTTCCTCGTGCAGGACTGCCGACTGCCCGCGCTCGACCGCGGTTTCATAGGTCTGCCGGGCAACGGCCCGGCTTTCGGCGCGCGCCGTCAGGAGACGCTCGCCGATCCGCGCTTTCAGCGAAAACAGCACGGCGTGGACCGGCACGGGAAAGGTGATCGTGGCTTCGATGCTTTCGTCCTCGACATTATGGAAGCGGCGCGTCGTCTCGACGACGGCGAGGCCCGCGTCGATGCTGACGGCGAAGGCGGTGGACACCAGCGGCACCGGCCGCCTGGTCTCCGCGACGAAAGCACCTGCCATGAAGGCGGCCAGCGGATCGCGCAGGGACTCGGACGGGCTCGCTGTCATGGCTTGGGCTCCTTCAATATGTCGGTGAGAATTCGACGGACGGCATCGACCAGCGGCTTGACCGGCTTTCCGGACGCCAGGAGGTCGGGATCGACGACAAGAGTGATTCCCGGCACCACCGGGAAAGGCGTTCCTTCACGCGCCTGAAGCAGGAGTTTTATGGCAGCCGGTGGGAAGCCGAGCTCGCGCAGGCGCGTGTAGCGCCGGACCGAGGTGACGTGCTCGTCGTCGTATTCGGCATGGGCGCGCCCGCCGCGCGGTGACGGCATGAAGCCTTCCGAGATCAGGTAGCGGATCTGTCGCTCGGCGACGCCCGTCCGCTTGGTCAGCTCGGTGATCTTCATCGGCTTCCTCCTTTCGACGGAAGATATGGCGAAAGGAATGTGGGCGGTCAATCCTTTTATCAAATAGAATGTCGAAAGACGCCGGGTGCCGGTATTGCCATCATGGCGAGGCGGCCTTATCTCAATCAGATGCGCGAATTGCTCTCTGAATCCCGCCTTTCCGACATCATCGAACAGGCACGCGGCCAGACGCCGGCCGATCTCGTTGTAAAGGACGTCGGCATCCTCGACCTCACCTCGGGCGAGATCCGCGTGGGCGACATCGCCATCGCCGGCGACCGCATCGTCGGCACCCACGAAACCTACAAGGGCGCCACTGAGATCGACGGACGCGGCCTCACGGCCGTGCCG